>DASZVM010000561.1:0-14945 GCA_035547295.1 Puia sp.
AACAGGGCTTCCAGGGTGGGCACTGATCCATTGTGCAGGTAGGGTGCCGTGATCCAGATGCCGTCCAGGGGAGGGGCGATATAGCCGTCGAAAGGTTCCAGCCTGGCCGGGTGATCACCCATGGCAAACCAGCTTTTGTTGAACCAGTCGATGAATTGAGGGCTTTGATAGTTGCTTTTATAAAGGAAGGAATCCGTGCCCACGGTGGATTCGGGGATCAACAGGTTGGGATATTCGCCGCCTTCGCCATAATTTCCATGACATTTGGAGCAATTTTGCACAAAGACTACACCACCTTGTTTTGCCAGGGACTGATTGATGGGGCGTGGATATTTTGGCGGCTCCAGCGAGTAGATATAGGCCAGCACATCGTTGATATGGCTGTCGACCTCCCGGGCTTCTGAGCTGTCGCTTACAGTCAGCAGATTGGAGGCCATCAGGAACCTTCCGAAATCTCCCCGGCCAAAACCGTTGTAGAACATGGCATGTTTTTTCTTCAGGAGCCACCAGGGTGGAGTATCCGTGGGGATGACCACGCCGGCCACATCGATGACGGGTGTATCGCTCCAGCGTAAGGTGGTGGGATCACGGTGAGCCACCAGCAGATCGGCTATCCTGTCCGCCGAGTTCACGCCTCTCACTTCCGTATAGAGCTGGTTGCCTAGGACCTTCATGGATTGGAGGAAGGGCGCTGCGGCCATATATTTTTTAGGATCGCCTTTCTTTAAAAGAGCTTCGGCCATGGTAGCATTCCGGACATTCAGCTTTTGATGATCCGTGAAGTCGATGGCCGTATTGCCCAGCCCGACGTAGAGCTTGTCTTCAAACACCTGTGCATGGCACTGCAGACAGTTGGGGGCCACCACGACCTCGCCATTGGGGGCTTTGACAGCAGTGTATTCGTGGCTGATAAGATGGTTGGGGCTATCCCTTTTCAGGAGGTTGCTGACGCTTCTTCCAAAACCCAGCAGGAAATAATTATACGGGATGCCGCTTTTGATATAGTCTCCTGTCGTCAGGTATTGGTATCCTCTGTCTTTATCCCCTACCCGTTGAGGGCTGGCTGGGATGGGGACCGGCTCTTCTCCGGGACCAGCATTATTCGGACGGTCGTGCAGGACAGTGGTAAAGGCCAGGCAGGCGGATATGATCAGGGTCGACACGAACAGCTTCTTCATAGAGTAAATTTACTCCAATCCCTCCGTATTTGCGCTGCCTCCCTTGCCATGCTGCTCCAGGATCTTTTTCAGGTCGTCCAGGGTGTTGATCTCGTCCGGCTTTTTGTCCTTTCTCCACCGGTTGATGCGGGGGAATCTGAGAGCAACCCCCGATTTATGTCTGCTGCTGGCGGCTATACCCTCGAAGGCTATTTCAAATACCAGCTCAGGGCGGACCGTGCGCACCGGTCCGAATTTTTCCAGGGAATTACGTTTTACAAATGCATCTACTTCGGCCAGTTCCTTGTCCGTGAGACCGGAATAAGCTTTTGTAAAAGTGACGAGCTTGTTGCCGTTGTTCTCGTCCTTTACGGCAAATGTGTAGTCTGTATACAGATTGCTGCGGCGTCCATGGCCTTTCTGGGCATAGACCATCACTGCATCGATGACGAGGGGATCGATCTTCCATTTCCACCAGTCGCCCCGTTTGCGTCCCACCTGGTAGGGTGAGCCTTTCTTTTTAAGCATGATGCCTTCGCTGCCTTTGTCCCTCGAAGACTGCCGGGCCCGGGTCAGCTCATCCCAGGTATTGAATTCGACGATGGGTGAGATGTGCATCAGTGGATGATGGATGTTGCTGACTATCTGCTCCAGCTGCGCTCTTCTCTCCTGTAGCGGTCTTTCCCGCCAGTCGTTGCCTTCGTACTCCAGGAGATCGTAAGCAATAAAGCCCACCGGCGCTTCGGTGAGCTGTTTTTTTGTAACGTTCTTCCGGCCTATCCTTGTTTGCAAGGCTGCAAACGGCAACACTATAAAGTTCCCCTCACCTGACTCCCTCATCCTTTCACTCGAACTCTTCAGCCCTTTATCCGAACCCCTCGACCCATCCCCCGAACCCTTTTCCATGCCCACAGCCCATATCCCGATGATCTCTCCGTCCAGTACAGTGCCGTCAGGAAGCCCGTTGAAAAAAGCCTGGTACTCCGGCAGCCTCTCGGTCATCAGTTCTTCTCCCCGGCTCCATACAAACAGCTGGCCCTGTCTTTTTATGATCTCACCCCGTATGCCATCCCACTTCCATTCGGCCTGCCAGTCGTCGGGCACGCCCAATGTGGAAGGCTCGTCCTCCAAAGCATAGGCTAAATAAAAAGGATAGGGTCTTGAAATATCGCTGGTGGCAGCCTGCTCGCTGAGCAGGTCCTCAAAAGAGACGGCAGCCGGATCCCAATTGCCGCTGATACGATGCGCGATGACGGATGAGGACGTTGCCGTGGTCTTTGCCAGGGCATTGACGATCATCTTTTGTGAGACGCCGATGCGAAAACCGCCCGTGATCAGCTTATTGAAGACAAAGCGTTCATCCTTGTTCATATGCGCCCAGCATTGAAGAATAAAATCCTTTTTTACGAGCTCTTCTTCCTTGCCTATCTCCGTCAACCTTGCCAGGTAATAAGACAGACTGCCATCCCCTTTTGCCGTACTGCGCTGACCTATCTCGTTCATGCGGTCCTCTTCCGTGCGCTCGACATCGGTGAGCTTGGCCCATGCGGGGTCCCGCTGTTCCGGCAGCAGTAAGGCGATGGTTTCCGCCAGATCACCCACTGTATGATAGCTTTCTTCATACAGCCATGCGGGCAGTCCCGTGACCTCGAGGCTCCATTGAGCCAGCTGAGTGGCGTTGACGGTTCGTTTGGGTCTTCTGCCGCTGAATAAGGCAATGACCCAGACCTTGTCTTTGTCGATAGCCCCGGCAAAATAGCTGGTGAGGGCTTCCAGCTTATCGTTGGTCTTTGTGCTGGTGCCCAGCAGGGACACCAGTTCTGCAAAGAGACGCATGCCTGTGAGGGCGGTATGAGGGGGCATCTCTGTCATGAAATGATATTTTGCGGTTCATCCTCCGTGCCTCTTTCATCCTGCGCGCCTTTGTCTTCCCTGCCTTCTTCATCCTGCGTGTCTCTTTTGCCCTCCGCACCTCCTTTGTCCTCAGGGCTTCCATTCCCCGGCATTTGGTCTTCCGCGGGGGCCGGCGCTCCTTCTTCATCCTCCCCATATTCTGTCCGCACCTCTGTCGCCTGGATGCCCTGCTCGTTCAGATATCTGCTGAGCGCTGCCTGGAATCCATGGGTGACGTATACTCTTTCTGCGCCTGTGGCCCTGATGGCTGACAAAAGCCCTTTCCAATCCGCATGATCGCTGAGCGCATAGCCCGCATCCGCATTTCTCCGGCGTACATTGCCCCGCACCTGCATCCATCCGCTGCATACGCCTACCTCGAATGGCTGGAATCTCCGGATCCATGGAGATTCATCCGCGCCGGATGGAGCGATGACGACGCTGTTCCTGAAGGTTTCCTTTGGAGCGTCGAGGTCTGCTTTTTCTACAGGGGGAAGACTTACACCGGCATTCAACAGGGTCTGATGGACATTCCATACGGCCCCATGTAAAAAGATCCTGTCGCTGACGGCGGAAATAGCAGGCAGGATGCGTTGTGCCTTGCCCAGGCTATAAGCGATGATAACGGAGGTCTTTCCGGCTTCTTTATTCTTAGTGATCCAGCTTTGCATGGCGCTGAATATCTCCTGCTGGGGTTTCCAGTTATAGATCGGTAGTCCGAAAGTGGATTCTGTAACAAAAGTATGGCAGGGTACAGGTTCGAAGGCCCCGCTGATGCCGTCGTTCTCGGTCTTGTAATCGCCGCTGACCACCCATATCTCTCCATTATATTCTATCCTTACCTGGGAAGACCCGATGATATGCCCTGCTGGGTGAAGGGAAACGCGAACACCGTTGATGGTCACAGGTTCGCCCCATTCCACTGCCTGGTAAGGATGATCGCCCAGGCGGAGCCGCAATAAAGGTAGCGTAAGCCGGTGACAAAGGTAAGATCCGCTGCCTGCCCTCGCATGATCGCTGTGGGCGTGGGTAATGACGGCTTTGTCCACGGGCCGCCAGGGATCGATGAAGAACCCGCCCTGCGGGCAATAGAGGCCACGGTCTGTAAATTCGATGAGCGGCATACGAGGGTGGTAATGCAAATAACAAGCCTGGTTCGGGAAGGTTCAAGATGGAAATTATCCACCATTGCCGTGATAAGGCTATCCGGATGGTGGACCATGAGCGTACGCTGATGTACCGGCGCATCGGACAGCGCATCTTTGAAGAAGAGCAGGAAGGTCGGGAGCGGGCCGAATATGGCAAATATCTAACCCGATTTATTGCCGAACAATTGGAGCCGGAATACGGGAGCGGATTCTCAAAGAGGCAAATAGAGCTAAGTGGTTGATTCGCATTGATAATCAGGACAAAAGAGATTTCTACCTTGCAGAAGCCATAAAAAATGGCTGGACAACCCGTCAGATCGAACGTCAGATCTACAGCAACTTATGGGAAAGACTACTCATGAGCAATGACAAAGAAGCTGTTCTGGCTGTTGCCTTTATAGCAACCATTGTTGCCGGCGAGTATAAACTGTATTTACCCACAGAACGGCAATTAATGGAGGAAGTGAAAAAAGTCAGTATACCCCCGTCACATTCCCATCCAGTTTCTTTATAAAATAGAGCTTCTTATTCTCAAAATAATCCAGCGTCATATTCTGCCTGTTAAGGAACACAGGTTCGATATTGAAGTCCGTAAAGACCTTGAACTTCTTCTCTCCCAGACTGCCGTTAAGGCTTTTCCCCGTATGCAGCAATTGCCTGGAAAAGCGGTAGATCGTTTCATATCCCCGGAAAACCATATCGCTTGGCCGGGAAAAGAATTTGGTCTTGAAGTACTGCTGAATGGACCTGACCAGGGAATCCGCAGGATTGATATAAAAAGGCGTGGAATAGACGATCTCCTCCCCGCTGAACTCCGGCCGGGCAAAATCAATATTATCCCATGTAGGCATACCGATGACCAGCGACGTGTAGGTCTTGTTCACAGCCGCCAGCCCCTGGCATAGCATCCTGGCAAAGCCCTCATCCAGACTGCCCGCGATACAGATGGTCTGGGTCGCACTGTCCAGGTAGGGTGTCAGCGCGGTTGCGTCAAAGGCGTCTTCCAGCGTGACATATTTGATCTTCAACGGCACAGAATTCGTCGTTTTGCTGATCTCGTCAAAATAGCTCTTCAGACGATCTTCCTGGGCCCCCTTTTTCCGGAAGAGGATCACCGGTTTGGTGGCATAATTACGTTGTATGAATCGATAGATACCCTCGCAATGGGTCTTTAGTGTGCTATTGAGGATAATAAATTCAGGGTTGTTGGTAATACCGCCGTCATTCGGAAAATTTACGTTGATGAACGGCACGTTCATCTGCAATGCCGCCGCTGCCAGCTGCTGCATCTCTCCGGAGACTACATGTCCGATGATAAGCTCTGTCCCCTGAAATTCGGGACTCTGCAGCACCTGTGCGATGTTTTGAGTGGCAGACCTTGTATCATAGATATGCACTTCCAGACGGGCATTTTCTTTTTGGAGGGAGTCCAGCGCCAGTTGAGCGCCTTCATAAAATTCCAGACCGGGATTGATGAATTTCGGAAAGGTCTTATCATAGCGATAATTGCCGGATGCATCAAAGGCGGAATCCAGGTATAAGGGTAGAAAGATCGCCAGCTTATGCCGGTCGTTGACGGGATCCGTGCGACGGTCCGCGGAATCCATGCGGCGGGTAAGCGTATCGGTGGTCCGGCGGGTAGAGTCCACCTGCGCCTGGGCAAAGGCACAGACAGTCAGCAGGATGCCCAGTAAATAATATCTTGAGGTAACTTTCATCTGATCTAACTATTGCCGTCCGGCGGCCTATTCCCACTCGATGGTGGCCGGCGGCTTACTGCTGATGTCATACACTACCCGGTTGATCCCCTTCACATTGTTGATGATCTCATTGGAGACATCGGCCAGGAAGGTATAGGGCAGGTGGGCCCAATCCGCTGTCATGCCATCCACCGAGGTCACGGCCCGTAAAGCCACCGTAAACTCATAGGTCCGCTCATCACCCATGACGCCTATGCTCTTCACCGGCAATAAGATAGCGCCGGCCTGCCATACAGTGCTATAAAGATGATGATCTTTCAGGGCCTTGACATATACCTGATCAGCCTCCTGCAAAAGTCGGACCTTGTCTTCGGTGATCTCGCCCAGGATGCGAATGGCCAGACCGGGACCGGGGAAAGGATGCCGTTGCAGCAGGTCTTCCGGTATGCCCAGTTCACCGCCTACCCGGCGCACTTCATCCTTAAAGAGGAAGCGCAGGGGCTCCACCAGCTCCAGGTGCATTTTTTCGGGCAAGCCGCCTACATTATGATGGGATTTTATCGTTACGGAAGGGCCATGTACCGACACGCTTTCGATCACGTCGGGATAGATGGTGCCCTGGCCGAGCAATTCGACTCCTGCTACTTTTTTTGCTTCTTCCTGGAAAACGTCGATAAACAATCTGCCGATGGTCTTGCGTTTTGCCTCAGGGTCTGTCTTGCCTTTCAGCTCGTCGTAGAAACGTTGTTTGGCATCGATGCCTTTAACATTCAGACCTATTTTCTGATAGGTCGCCAGCACCTGCCCAAATTCATCCTTGCGCAGCACTCCATTGTCCACGAAGATGCCGATGAGCCTGTCACCGATGGCTTTATGGATCAGGGTGGCTGCTACTGTGGAGTCGACGCCTCCGCTGAGGGCCATGATGACCTTGCGATCGCCGATCTGTTTTTTCAGATTGGCTACGGTGTCGCTGACAAAATGGGCCGGTGTCCAATCCTGCTTGCAACCGCAGATCTCAACGAGGAAATTCTTTAATATCTTTTTCCCTTCGATGCTATGATAGACCTCGGGGTGGAACTGCAGACAATATAAAGCCTGCTCATCGCCGCTCTTCCGGAAGGCCGCATAGGGTATATCTTCCGTGTTGGCCAGGACCTCAAATCCACCGGGCAGGTCGAGTACCGTGTCGGCATGGCTCATCCATACCTGGGAATGCTCGATGACATCCTTCAGCAGGACGTCTTCTTTTTGTTTGTGCAATAGGGCCCGGCCGTATTCTCTTTTACTGCTGTTGGCTACCCTGCCTCCGAATTGTTTGGCCGTCAGCTGGGCGCCGTAACAGACACCAAGTACGGGCAGCCGTCCGTGCAAGGCCGCGATATCCACCAGCGGGGCATTGGCATCATTCACCGAAAAGGGGGAACCCGACAGGATGATACCCTTCAGGGAAGGGTCAAAGTTGATGGACTGGTGGTAGGGAATGATCTCGCAATACACATTTGCTTCACGTACAGCTCTGGCAATCAATTGAGTGTATTGGGAGCCAAAGTCGAGAATCAGGATTTTTTCCGTCATGGTGACGCGAAGGTAAAAAAAATCCCCCAATCGGGCCATGGCGGCAGGGCTGTAACCTCCTTTCTGCCGGCACAGTCAAAGAGGGTTTTAAAATACCATGGAAAAGTTTAATTTTTGTAGACCTAAGTCACATCAACCAAGCAAAATAATATTTAATATGAACTTCACTGCATGTATGCGCAATGGTAAACGCCTGATCTTTTTGACCCTTCCCTTGCTGATGATCCTGGGGTCCTGCCGCAATTTTATGGGTAAGCGGGTCAGGGGCAACGGCAATATCCGGACAGAGGAACGTCCTGTCCGGAATTTCAAGGAGGTCGAGGTCGGCGGCGCTGCCAAAGTGATGGTTTCACAGGGGGATAAGCCTGCGGTAAAAGTAGAGACGGACGACAACCTGCTGCAATATATAGAGGTCTTCCAGGAAGGGGATAAGGTCTATATCAAGGAGAGGTCGGGATATAATCTGCGGCCCTCCGGTGATATCAATGTATATGTGACATCTCCTGTTTATAGCCGGATCAGCGCTTCGGGGGCATGCGATATCATCGGTCAGAATAAGATCTCCAACCCCGAGGACCTCCGTCTTCATGTTTCGGGTGCCGGGGACATCAAGATGGAAGTGGATGCTCCCACGCTGGGTGCGGAAGTTTCCGGCAGCGGCAATATCAACCTGAAAGGGCAGACCAAAAATGTGGACCTGGAGCTCACAGGTGCGGGTCATGCGCATTGTTATGAGCTGCTGGCCGAAAATACCAAGGTAGAGATCTCCGGGGCAGGTTCTGCGGAAGTATATGCCAGCGTAAAACTGGATGCTACGGTCAGCGGGGCTGGTAATGTCAACTATAAGGGCAATGCTTCGGAGGTGAACCAGCATGTCAGCGGAGCGGGAAGCGTGAAAAAAGTAAGCAATTAACATGCGCATCATCTGGCTTTTTTTAATTGCCCTTGCCGGCCAGGCTCCTCCATCCAACGAAGCGTTTGTCAATGAGACGATAAAAGCATACGGTAGTCAGGGCCTCTCCGGCTATTACCTGGTGGCAGGGGCAGACACCTGTCGCTTTGAAAAATTCGATTACGACGAATGGGTGAAGTATTATTTGCAGGAGAGCGTACCGCTTATCATTCTCAACGAGCTGGCCTATAAGGTGCATACGACCCGGGAGCCCTATTACTGGAAACAGGACAAACTAAAGAATGCGATATGCATCAGCGCAAAGACAGCCGACTCGCTGATAGATCTTCCTGCCGGACAGGGGAAGGAAATATTTAGCATATCCCGGCCTTTTTTTACAGACGATGGACAGTATGCGGTGATGGACGTTAATTTGATAGGCAAACCCGGCTCCGGCGGAGGAATGACTTTTTTATACCGCCATAAGAAAGATGGCTGGCATGTCGTGGGAGCCAAGCAGAACTGGGGCCAGGGCGAGATCATGAGGAGCCCGTCTAAAGGTCCACGTACCTCACCCTGATCCATATATTCCTGTTACGTCCCTTATCATCCGTACAGGAGATCTTCACAGGGCCTTCTTCAGGGATAAAGAACTGTTTGCTGTTGGCTTCGCCCGCTTTATAGAACTTATTGTTGATATACCAGTATACTTTTCCCACGTCATTGCTTACACGGCAGCGCAGTTGAAGGGGCTCGGGGTCTTTCCGGTTGATAAGATATTCGCTCCCGTTGGAAGGGCTGATGACCAGGGGAGCGCCATTCTGGAACACTTTCTCACAATTGGGGTTATGAGGGGGGATGGCCTGATAGGCAATCTTATTCTCTTCGAAGTACTCCTTCATCTCTGGTGTAATGAGCTTATATAGTTTCTTTTTGTAACCATTTTCGGGCAGACAGCTGCGGCAATAGGAGATCTTTTCATCCGCTGAGACGAATACTTCCTGCATGTTGTCGCATTTCCGGGAAGGGGATATCAGGGGGATAAAGTAATCCGTCACCAGGTTGGTGCAATGGTCTGTGGGCGGCAGTCCTGTTTCAGAGCAGACGGAACGGACTTCACAGCCTTCCGGCTTGGAAAACCAGGACAGGTCATTGTCATAATCGATGGTATTGAATACCTGGAACAAAAGGGGGGTGGCTGTATTGGCGCCGCTGAGCTCCGGGACGCCCGTGCCCGAGAAGTTGCCCACCCATATCCCTACGGTGAACCGCCTGTTGTAACCGATGCTCCAGGCGTCCCGCCGGCCGTAAGAGGTGCCTGTCTTCCAGGCGATCTTGGGCAGGTGTAGGGTGCTCTGCCAGTTCAGGGGGAAGTCGGGCCGGTTGACCTTCGACAGGGTCTCGTTGATCATAAAGGTTGCCTCCGGACTTAAAATAGTCTTAGCCGGACCATTGCTCGTAGCTCGCAGCTCATGGCTCGCAGCTCCTTCCAGGTACATCGGTGGGATGTACTTTCCCTCATTGGCAAAAATGGAATAAAGCCCCGTCATCTCTTCCAGCGTGGCGCCGCATCCTCCCAGGATCATGGAGAGCCCCAGCTTTTTCTGATCTTTTTTGATCTGTTGGAAATTACAGAGACCCAGCTTTTGTATCAGCTTGTCCGTGCCCAATGCTTTCAGGCTTTTTACGGCAGGGATATTCAGCGAATGCTCCAGCGCATATTCCATGGTGACATAGCCGTTGAATCTCCGGTCATAGTTTTCCGGGGCGTAACCTTCATAGTTTACGGCCACATCCGTGATCATCATCTTGGGCGTGAGCAGCCCTTCGTCGATGCAGAGCCCGTATAAGAGGGGTTTCAATGTGCTGCCCGGCTGCCGGACTGCCGCCGCCCCGTTCACCTGGCCTCCATCCGTCGTGTCTTTGAAATCGGCCGATCCCACATAGCTGACGACCCGGTGGGTCTGGTTGTCCAGGACGATCACGGCTGCATTGCGGATATGCTGAAGACGGAGGGTCCGGGAATAATCCTTCACCAGCTTTTCGACCTTTAGCTGGGTATTCAGCTCGATGGTAGTGTGGAACACTTCCCCGCCCCCCTGTTTTTTTAGCTTCCAGGACAGATGGGGGATAAAATGGGGTACGACGCCCCGTGTGGCGGTGAGCGGTTCATTCAGGGCATCTGCGATCTCTTTTTCTGTAAATACCTTTTCCCTGGCCCAGCGTTTTAGCCACTTGTTCCTTTCTTCAATGATCTTATCATTGTTTTTTCCCATCACCAGCGAAGAAGGGCGATTGGGGATAATGGAGAGGGCCGTGATCTCGGCCAGCGACAGGTGATCCGGGTTCTTTTTAAAATACAGGATGGCTGCCGACTTGACCCCTTCGATATTGCCGCCATAAGGCACCTTGTTCAGGTACAGCTGCAGGATCTCGTCCTTGCTGTATTTCCATTCCAGCTGCAGGGCCCTGAACATCTCCCGGAACTTGTTCCAATAGGTCCGCCGCTTGGGCTCCAGGCTGCGGGCCACCTGCATGGTGATGGTGGAGGCGCCGGAGGTCCGCCGCATGTGCAGGATATTCATAAAGAAGGCCCGGCCCATGGCCGGCAGGTTGATCCCGGGATGATAGTAAAAATATTTATCCTCTTTTTCCACGATGGTCTTACGCAGCAAGGGAGAGATCTCCTGCAGCTCGGTTTTCATTCTCCATTGCTGGTCATGAGTAAGAAAAGCATTCACCACCTCGCCCTGGCTGTCTTCGATGATGGTGGAGTATTCTATCTTGTCGGGTAAGGGAAAGGTCCGGTTCAGGAGAAGAAAAAGCAGGAAGACGGCTGCCACTCCCGCCAGGGTCCGCACCAACCTTCGCTTCCAACGCGTATTAAAAAAGAGTTTTTTCATTTTTGTGTGACCTAAAGTTCAGAACCTTCCAACGGTGTTCCTCACCCTGCAAATATATTTTTTGCGGCTTTAACAAATTCTTATCGCACGACCTCTTGGCAATACCCCTGTCCGTAATATACCTTCACAACAGGATTTTTCCTCAAATTATGTATTCCCCAACAATTCCTCCTTAGCTTCCCCGTTTACATAATCTTATTGTATATTGAACAAGTTTTTTAATAAAGCTCCCCACTTTCAATCTGACCTCCTATGCGTATTAGATCAGGTTTTACTACGACCACCCTTTTTGCAACCGTATTTTCCGCATTCCTGATGACGTCCTGTAACCGCAGTACCGTCAGTCTGCAATATACCAACGCCCGGGACGAAGTGCCTGCGCTGGGCAACCTTGTCTTCCGGTTTGACCAGGACCTGGTCAAAGATTCCCTCCTTGACCGGTGGGATTCCACCCAATATGTCAGCTTTGAACCGAAGATCCCCGGCAGATTTCGCTGGGAGCATCCGGACGAGCTGGTGTTCTCGCCATCCCAGCCGCTGACCCCGGCTACTTCCTTCAAAGCTACCCTGAAGAACGATATCCTCCAATACAGCAAATATGGCCGTATCGGCAAGGGAGAGGACCTGGTTTTTCATACGCCGGACCTCAAGCTGGATAATGCCAACGCTTCCTGGGTGCTGCAGGATGAGAACAGCAGCACTGCCGTACCGCAGATAGACCTTCAGTTCAACTACCCTGTCAATCCCAATTCCTTAAAGGAAAGGCTGCAGATCGCAGTGGAAGGCCAACCGGTGAGCTATACGTTACAGACCCTGTCTGCCGACGATAAGATCACGGTCCGCCTGCTCAACCTGAAAATGGAGGATAAGAACAAGGAGGCTGTCATTTCCATCGACAAGGGACTTGTACCCGAAGGCGGCGCCAATGGTCTGAAGGAAAAGCTGGAAAGCAAGTCTACCATCCCTTCCCCCTTTGTCCTGCAGATCAATGACGTTAATACGGAGCATGATGGGACGACGGGACAGATCAAGGTATTGACCAGCCAGCAGGTGGTGGCAACGAACCTGGCTTCGTTCATCAAGCTGGATCCGGCCGTCAAATTCACCGTAGAACCTTCGGAGAATGGCTTTGTCATCAGCAGCGATAATTTCGATCAGTCAAAAAGCTATGCGCTTACCTTGACCAAAGGGCTGCGGGGGCGCATCGGCGGCGTGCTGCATGAGGAGTACAACACGAATATCACCTTTGGCGAGCTGGCGCCCTCTGTCAGCTTTGTCAATAGTAAAGGTGTTTATCTTTCCGGCAAAGGCGCCCAGAATATAGAAGTAAGGATCATCAATGTCCCGAAAGTAAAGGTCATCGTTTCAAAGATCTATGAGAACAATCTGCTGATGGCCCAACGGTATGGATATACGCCAAAAGAGACCGGCAGGTCCGGTGGCGGAGAAGGTGACGAAGAAGGCGGTTATGATTACGGCGGGTATGACAATGGCAGCGATGCCGTGCTCGGGGACGTGATCTATGAGCAGGAGGTGGACACCCGTTCCCTGCCCAAAAGCGGTAATAACAGACTGTTCAACTTCAGCATTGCCGACAAGCTGCCGGAATTCAAAGGCATCTATCACATAGCGATCCGGAGTGTCAAGGACTATTGGGTACGGGATAACCGTTTTGTATCCCTCTCCGACATAGGGCTCATCGCCAGGGAGGGCAGCGAAAAGCTGCTGGTCTTTGCCAACTCCATCAAGACCGCGGCAGCGCTGACAGGCGTTAACGTGTTGGCATATGGGGCGAACAACCAGCTGTTGGGTATGGGCGCCACCAATGCGGACGGCGTAGCGGAGATCGCCTATACCCGTAAGGACCTGGCCGGGTTTAAGCCTGCCATGATCATCGCCAAGACAGCGGATGACTTCAACTATCTTCCTTTTGGAACGACAAAGGTCAATACCTCCCGGTTCGAAGTAGGGGGACGGCATAGCAATACCACGGGGCTGGATGCCTTTATTTATCCGGAAAGGGATATCTACCGGCCCGGGGAAAAGCTGAACTTCTCCGTGATCATCCGTGACAGACAATGGAAAGCGCCGGGCGATCTGCCTGTCAGGCTGAAGTTCCTCCTGCCCAATGGGAAAGAGCTGAAGACCTTCCGTAAGAGCCTCAATGAGCAGGGCTCCCTGGAGGGTAGTATAGACATTGCGCAATCTGCCATCACCGGCACCTACTCCCTGGAGGTATATACGTCCAACGATGTATTGCTGGCTACGCAGCCTTTCCGTATCGAAGAGTTCGTGCCGGACAGGATCAAGGTGACGGCCAAACTGGACAAGCCCTTCCTGGAGGCAGGCGATATTGCCAGGCTGAACATCCATGCGGTGAACTTCTTTGGACCTCCTGCTGCCAATCGGAACTATGAATATGAGGTCCAGACGAGACAAATGACCTTTAACCCGAAGAATTACAGGAACTATACTTTCAGCCTCGCCAATCAGAACACCCTTTTCAATAAGGAAACAAAGGAAGGCAAGACGGATGAGCAGGGCAATGCGGTGGAAAAGTACGAGGTGCCGGAAATGTATAAGAACCTGGGGCTGCTGCAGAGCACCTTCTACGCTACCGTCTTTGACGAAACGGGACGTCCTGTCAGCCGGAGCACCAGCGTCGATATATATACGCAGCCCGTGTATTTTGGAGTGTCGGATGACGGCTATTCTTATTATGCCCTCAACCAGGCCATACAGTTCCCGTTGATCGCGCTGGACCGCAATGAGAAGGTGCTCAGCGGGTCTTCGGCAAGGGTGCAGGTGATCAAACATGAATACAGGACCGTATTGACCAAGAGCGGCAGCTATTTCCGGTATGAGTCGCAGCAAGAAGACAAGCTGATCGCTTCCAGCCTTGTGACAGTCAGCGGTGAAAGCACCCGTTATTCCTTTGTGCCCCGCAGTCCCGGCGATTATGAGCTGCGGGTATCCATACCCGGCGCCAATGCCTATGTGAGCCGGAGCTTTTACAGTTATGGATCATGGGGTGGGGATAATACTTCCTTTGAGGTCAACAATGAGGGCCATATCGACATCGATCTGGATAAGGGGTCCTATTATACAGGCGAGTCCGTGAAAGCGCATTTCAAGACGCCGTTCAGCGGCCGCATGCTGGTGACCATGGAAACGGATAAAGTGGTGTCCTACCAGTACGTCAACGTGGACAAACGGGATGCTTCGCTCGATCTGCCTTTGTCTGCCGACGATATCCCCAACGTATATATTACGGCTACGTTGATCAAGCCGCACGAGCTGTCCGATATCCCCCTGACCGTAGCCCATGGCTACCAATCGGTGAAGGTGGAGGAGAAGGATCGCAGGATAGCCGTAAATATCGAAGCGCAAAAGGCTGTCCGTTCCCACACGCATCAGAAGGTGCGGGTGAAGGCGGCGCCCGGCAGCATGGTAACGCTGGCAGCTGTGGACAACGGCGTGCTGCAGATATCGGATTTTGAGACCCCCGATCCTTATGCGCATTTTTATGCCAAACGTGCCCTGGAGGTCAATGGCTATGACTTGTATCCCCTGCTTTTCCCCGAAGTACGGCCCAGTCTCAGCAGCACGGGTGGGGATGCCGAGGGTGATATGAAAAAGCGGGTGAACCCCATGCCTGCCAAGCGGATAAAGAT
>DASZVM010000562.1:0-10639 GCA_035547295.1 Puia sp.
CCATATCTATCGTTTCGAACTTATTACCACGATAGGGAGAGATATCTTCCACGTCCTGTGTGTTCAGCGGACGGTAAACGTCTGCAACCCACTCGCTGACGTTGCCGGACATATTGTACAGGCCAAAGTCGTTGGGGAAGAAGGAATTTACAGGAGCGGTATATACGGCATTGTCATTCAGACCGCCGGCCACACCCATGTTGTCACCGGAACCACGTTTGAAGTTGGCCATGAAAGTACCCTGCCAGCTGCCATGACGCGTATCGCGCAGGCCGTTGACGTTGTTGCTCCAGGAATATACCTGCTTATTGGCGATCAGCTCTTCCCCGCGTTTCTTGTCATTCTTGCCGGGGAGAGGGTTCTGATTGATATATCCCAGGGCGGCGTATTCCCACTCAGCTTCTGTCGGGAGACGATAGTTGGGCAGAAGGATACCATCCTCAAAGGTCACCGTTGTACGAGGCGAACCATTGGGATTTTTCAGCGCATTCTTTTTGGATTTGGCGGCCTTATCGGGCGTAGCCTGATATTCACCCAGGAGATAAGCCTTGGTATTGAAGTTCTCCTGTCCCAGACCCTGCAGGTTCTTTACGGAGTTCTTATTGATAAAGCCCCTGTCGAGCAGCGCCTTTTCATTGACCCTGTCACTGCGCCACAGACAGAAATCATGGGCCTGTCTCCAGGTGACGCCTACCACGGGGTAATAATTATAGGAAGGGTGGCGGAAGTAGTATTCCACCATGGGTTCGTTATAGGCCAGCTCGCTTCTCCAGCAGAGGGTATCGGGCAGGGCGGCATCGCGGACTGCTTTATACTCGTCGGCATCGAAGACTACGTTGAGCCAGTACAGATATTCACGATAGTGGATGTTGGCCACCTCGGTCTGGTCAATGTAAAAAGAATTCACCGTTACGCGTCTGGGTACGTTGTTCCAATCCCTCATAACGTCTTCCTGCGTAGCGCCCATCGTGAAGGTACCGCCCTGCACGAACACCAGCCCGGGACCGGTACGCTGCTCTTTTTCTTTGGAAACCTGGAAACCGCCCATCTTCGAATCATTGTAGTTCCATCCCGTAACAGCGGATTGTTCCGGCTTCTTCTTACAGGAGGCCACCAGGATGAGTCCTGACGCCAGGATAGCTAGGTTTTTCAAATTCATAAGTTGACGCTTTTAGCCTAATTTGGGGCCGGGTAAGTAGTAATTCCCAAAATTTAACCCGGCAATAGTAAACTTATTAAACGTGGTCCCCAATCAAATATTGTGGTCTCCGACCATTTAACGTATATAAATACGGGGCTTAATTATCCACAGTTGCCCCGTCTGTAAAGTTAAGCGTTTTTACCAAGCAACTGATTGTATGAGAAGGATTTGGATGTTTTTGGCGGCCACTTGTCTCTGCCTCTCTTCCACAAGGGCGCAAAGAGTCTATGCTACCGTCAGCTCCATGGCTTCCGGCACCTGGTTCAAGCTTGCAGTATCTGCTCCTGGAATATACAAAGTTGATGCCACCCTCCTGCGATCCCTGGGGGTGAATCTGACGGATGTTGCCTCATCGGGTATCCGGCTGTATGGCAATGGCGGGGGTGTCCTTTCCGAGCCCTGTAATGGTCCGTATACGGACGATCTGCGGGAAAATGCCATCGATATGGAGGATGGGGGAGACGGCGTATTCAATGAGGGGGACTACTTCCTTTTTTATAGCCCTGGTCCACATCACTGGCGGAAAGATTCGGTAAATCGCAGATTTACACATATAAAGAATATATATAGTGAATTGGCTTATTACTTTATCAGGATTGGGGGCAGCGGAGGTAAAAGAATAGCCGCCCGGGCAGGTCTGCCGAACCCAAATGCTACGATCAACAACTTTGACTGGCGGGTCTTTCATGAGCTGGATACCATCAATGTCCTTTCCAGCGGGAAAGATTGGTATGGGGAAGAATTTTCCAACAATCCCGGAGGGGTCTCGTCCCGTGTGTTCGCGGTGTCACCGCCGCATCCGGCGGGTGCCGTTGTTCTGTCGGCCACCTGTATGGCCCGGAGCGTAGGGGCTTCCAGCCGGATGGCCCTGTCGGTGAATGGCTCGGCAGCAGGGGTAATTGACGTACCGGCCGTGACGGACGGCAGCTATGATGTTTTTGGGCGGGCAGCCAGTGTGCGGACAACGGTCCCGGGTGGGCAGGGAGTGCTGTCCATCGGTGTGCAGTTTACACCGGGTGGCTATAATGCCCAGGGCTGGCTGGACTGGTGGGAGCTGTCCGGCAGGGGGACCCTCTCGCTGGAAGGTTTTGCCCAGCTGCAATTCAGGGATTGGAACAGCGTGGGCAACGGACGGATAGGGGCTTTTATCCTGCAAGGCGCTGACGCTTCCACCCGGGTGTGGGATGTCACTGACCCGGGGATACCCGTGAATATACAGGGCTCGTTGACAGGACAGACATTCACCTGGGCCGCCGACTGCAGCAGCCTGCATGAATATATCGCCTTTAACGCCTCGGCAAAGGCCTTGCCCATCACGGCCGGCAAAATGGGGATGGAAGGAGCGGCAGCCTATCCCTATGGCGGGATGAATGGTGACCCCAACGGGGCGGATCCCGGCGCCACGGGGCTATTTACGCCTTTGCCCCTGGGCAAGACGGATAACCAGAACCTTCACCAGCCGATGGCCATCGACCTGCTGATCATCTCCGACCCCGCCCTGCTGGGACAGGCGCAGCGGCTGGCGCAATTCCACCAGCAGCACGACCGTCTGAGGACATGGGTGGTAACCTCCGGACAGGTGTACAATGAATTCAGCGGCGGCACACCCGATCCCACGGCCATAAGGGACTTTGTAAAAATGTTCTATGACCGCAGCAACGGGGATTCAACTAAGCGGCCCCGCTATCTCCTCCTCTTCGGATCAGGATCGTTCGACTATAAGGACCGTCTTGCAGGCAATACCAACAAAGTCCCGGTGTATGAGAGCGGTGTTACCCTGGACCCGTTGAATACGTATACTTCCGACGATTTTTTTGGAATGCTCCAGGACGCCGCGGACGTGAATGCCATCGACAGGAAGAACCTGCTGGACATCGCGGTGGGGAGGATACCCGCGCGAACGCCTGCCGAGGCTTCCGCGGTGGTGGACAAGATACTCCACTATGCGGATGCAAAGACACAGGGACCCTGGCGTAATGTAGTGACGCTGGTGGCGGATGACGGGGACCAGAACCTCCATTTCCAGGATGCCGAAGCTTTTGCAGGTACTATTACAGCCACCGCTCCCGTGTTTAATGCCGACAAGATCTACCTGGACGCCTTCAGGCAGCAAAACACTCCCGCAGGGGGCCGGTATCCGGACGTGAACCAGGCCATCAGCAGCGGATTGTATAATGGGACCCTGATATGGAACTATACAGGGCACGGCAGCAACAGCCGTCTCTCTAACGAGGATGTTATGGATCAATCGACCGTGGCGGGGTTTTCCAACGCGGACAAGCTGCCATTGTTTATCACGGCTACCTGTGACTTTGCCCCTCACGACAATCCGCTGATACAATCCATCGGCGCAGGACTATTGGTGCGGCCCGGCTCGGGTGCCGCAGCCCTGATGACCACCACCCGGCTGGTGTTTGCCTTTAGCAACAAGGTGATCAATAACAATTATCTGCAGATGGCATTGACGCCCCGGCCCGACGGCACTTACTACTCCCTGGGCGAGGCGGGACGGCTTACAAAGAATTATACCTACCAGACCCAGACAGATGCGGTGAACAACCGGAAGTTTACTTTATTGGGCGACCCGGCGATGACCCTGGCCTTTCCGGTATATAAAGTAAAGACGACGGCTATCAATGGCAAAACCGTGGGGAGCGCACCCGGTGGAAGTGCCGACACGTTGAAAGCGTTGAACCAGGTGACGGTGGCCGGCTCGGTGACGGACCTTGCAGGCGCCACCATCGGTGGATTTAACGGTGTGCTGTATGCGACAGTATACGACAAGCCCCGTGCGGCCACCACCCTGGGGAACAACTCCGGCAGCTATCGCGCGGAGTTCCAGGTACAAAAAGATATCCTGTTCAAAGGGAAAGTACCTGTCAGCCAGGGCAACTTCAACCTCAGTTTTGTCGTACCAAAGGACATCAACTACCAGTATGGCAAGGGAAAGATAAGCTATTATGCGGGAGGCGGAGGCGGGTCAGGCAGCGGAATGGATGCCAACGGGGTCTATACAGATGTTATCGTGGGAGGATCGGGGAATGGCACCAGCTATACAGGCGGCCCTGCCATACAGGCGTATCTCAATGATGAAAAATTTGTGGATGGAGGTATTACGAACGCCAATCCCATTCTCCTGCTGCACCTGCAGGATTCTTTAGGGATCAATATTACAGGGACAGGCATCGGTCACGATATCACGGCCGTGCTCGATAACAATACACAGGATCCGCTTGTGCTGAACAGCTTTTATGAGGCGGACCTGAATACGTTTAAAAAGGGAACGGTGCATTATCCGCTGCCGCATATGACCGAGGGCGAGCATGTTCTGCTCATCAAGGCCTGGAATGTGGCGAATAATTCGGGACAGACCTCGCTCACCTTCCGTGTAGTGGCTTCACAACGGCTTGCGTTGACGCATGTTCTGAACTATCCGAACCCTTTTACCACGCATACGACCTTCTGGTTCGAGCACAACCGGCCGGGCGAGGACCTGTCGGTTTTGGTACAGATATTGACAGTATCGGGCAAACTGGTGAAATCCATTCGACGGACAATAAATACGCCTGGAAACCGTTCGAGTGACATCGATTGGGATGGCCGGGATGATTATGGTTCGAAGATCGGCCGGGGAGTGTATATCTACCGGCTGAGGGTGAGAGGGACGGACGGTTCCACAGTCGATGTGTTCCAGAAGCTTTATATTCTGTAAACCCTTTGAAAAATAATTGATAACCAAACAATTAGCAGCCTATAACCTAGATTTACTTCTCTTAGATTGATGAAGCAACATTTGCGGATTACAAAAGAAAATTAAACAAACTCATGAAACGATCTTACCTGGGGTTAGCTGCTATATTCATGTTATTTTTTGGAACTGCGCAGGTTACACAGGCGCAGGTATCGCAGCCGATAACGACCACGGCCGTACCCTTTTTACGGATCTCTCCGGATGCAAGGGGCGGTGGAATGGGTGACCTGGGTGTCGCCACTACGCCTGATGCCAGCTCGGGATTTTATAACCTTTCCAAGACCCCGTTTGCAAAAAAAGACATCGGTATCAGCCTGACCTATACTCCCTGGTTGAAGGACCTTGGATTGAATGACGTGTACCTGCTGGCTGCATCCGGCTATAAGAAGCTGGATAACCTGCAGGCTATTTCCGGCGGTATACGCTATTTCAGCCTGGGTAATATACAATTCACCGATAACAGCGGCGCAAACGTGGGTACAGGTAATCCCCGCGAATGGGGCCTGGACGTAGGATATTCCCGTAAGCTCAGCGACAAGCTGTCCATCGGGTTGGCCGCACGTTATATCTATTCCAACCTGGCAGGCGGCTTTTCCTCTTCCAGCACCACTTACCAGCCCGGCAAGACCTTTGCCGCAGACATCTCCCTCTTCTACACAGGGGTGACGGAAGAAGCAGGCGGCTGGAACTTTGGTCTTGCCCTGTCGAACCTGGGCGGTAAGATCGGGTATACGAATTCCGCTACGGACAAGGATTATATCCCTGCCGACCTGGGATTGGGCACTACCTATACAGCGGTGTTCAACGAGGACAACAAGCTGATGATAGGATTGGACATCCATAAACTGCTGGTGCCCGCGCCCCCTGCGGACCTTTCCGACTCGGCAGCCATGGCGAACTATCATAACAAGAGCATTGTAAGCAGCTGGTTCAATAGCTTTAGCGGTCCCAATCAGTTCAAGACCCTGCAGGCGTCTATCGGTGCGGAATATTCGTACCAGGACCAGTTCTTTTTCCGGATGGGTTATTATTATGAGGACAGGAATCAGGGCGATCGCAAATATTTCAGCGTTGGGGTAGGGGTGAATTACAATGTGATGGGGCTGAACTTCTCTTATCTGGTGCCTTCCGGCAACGGGACTACGCGGAACCCCTTGTCGAATACCCTGCGTTTCGGGTTGTCCTTCAACCTGGACGCCAACAGCGATAACAGCAGCACACCGACTACGACACCATAAATATTATTTACATATTTTTGAAGCGCTCCGGATACCCCGGGGCGCTTAATTTTTGCAGGCATGGGTTACAGAATCGGATCCGGAGTAGACTTTCATCAATTGGCCGAAGGCCGGGAACTATGGCTTGGCGGGGTGCGTATTCCCCATACGAAGGGTTCCCTGGGGCACAGTGATGCCGACGTATTGCTGCATGCCATCTGTGATGCGCTGCTGGGAGCGTTGAACCTGGGCGATATCGGTCAGCATTTTCCCAATACGGACCCTGCATATAAGGATATCGACAGCAAGGTGCTGTTGCAAAAAAGTTATGCGCTGGTGCGGGCAAAGCATTACAGGCTGGTGAATATCGACAGTACGGTATGTCTGGAGGCCCCGAAGATCATGAAGTATGCGGGCGCCATGCGGGCGGCCATGGCAGAGGTCCTGAAGGTGGATGTGAACGATATTTCCATCAAGGCAACTACAACCGAGCAGATGGGGTTCGTTGGAAGAGGGGAAGGGCTGATGGCCTACGCGACGGTGCTGCTGGAGAAGGAAGGCTAGGGGCAAAGGGAGAAACTTATTACCTTTGTGCCCATGTCAAAAATCAACGTCCGCATCATCAACAGATCCCCGAACGAGCTTCCGGCCTATGCTACGGAAGGTTCAGCCGGTATGGACATACGTGCCGACCTCCCCGGCCCCCTCGTATTAAAACCCCTGGAAAGACAGCTGGTGCCCACCGGTCTGTTCATCGAGCTGCCCCTTGGCCATGAGGCCCAGGTCCGTCCCCGCAGCGGCCTGGCCATCAAGCACGGCATTACCTGTCTCAATACGCCCGGTACCATCGATTCGGACTACCGGGGTGAGATCAAGGTCATCCTTATCAACCTTTCCAACGAAGACCAGACCTTGCATCCCGGCGACCGGATCGCCCAGATGGTCATCGCGGCGGTGGAACAGGTGGAGTGGGACCAGGTGGAGACCATCAGCGAAACCGTGCGCAGCGCCGGCGGATTCGGCCACACCGGTAAACAATAACAACATATCCATATCATTATGCAAAAATTTACAGCGGTGATCGCTCTGCTGGTAGCAATGGCCGGGATCGTGGCAGGATGCCGCTCGGCCAAAAAGATACAGAAGGTCATCGCAGCCCCCAGCGCCAGGGTAGATTCCGCATCGATCCCCAAGCTGGTGACCGCCACACCCGAAGATCGCCATGCGGACAGCCTGAAGGTCATTCAGCAGACAGTGGGCAGCATGACCAGGAACCATATAGATTTTCAGACCTTTTCCGCCCGTATGAAAGTACATTACGAAGGCGGCGATGGGAAGGACTATGAGTTCAACGCCTTTATCCACATGAAAAAGGACAGCCTCATCTGGGTATCCATCAATGCGGCCCTTGGTATCGAAGCCTTCCGTCTCCTGATCACCCCGGACAGCGTAAAGATCCTGGACAAGCTGAAGAAAGTAGCCCGGCTGCGCAGCGTCACCTTCCTGCAGGATGAGATCCATCTGCCCGTAGACTTCAAGACGGTGCAGGACCTGCTCCTGGGCAACCCGATATACCTGGACACAACGAATATCCTCTTTTATAAAAAGGACCCTTCGGGTATTTCACTGTTAAGCGTAGGCGAGCTCTTCAAGAATTACCTGACCCTCAATGCGGACAATACCCCGCGTCACTGCAAGCTGGACGATGTGGACCCCATGCGGGCCCGGACATGCGATCTTACCTTTGGGGATTATGAGCAACGGGATACCCTGCGTTTCTCCACTTACCGGAAGATATCCGTGGCCGAAAAGACCAAGGTGGACATAGAGATGAACTACAAACAGTATAAGTTTAACGAAGTGTTAAGCTTTTCTTTTAACATCCCGAAAAATTATAAGCGCAGATAAACGTTATAATTAAGTAATTTAGGATATGCTGAAAACTCTTCTGACCGGATCTTTATTACTGATGATGGCGGCCTTTTCCCATGCGCAAACCCCTGCGCAGAGCCGCGCCGACCTTGAAAAGGAGCGGGCTGCCATTCAGAAGGAGATCGAAGATGTAAAGCGCAGCCTGGATGAGACCCATAAGAACAAACGGGAGACCCTTGGCCAGCTGGCCCTGCTCCAGCGCCGGCTAAAGCTGCGGGAATCGGCTATCCGCAATATCAACCAACAGATCAACGTGATACAGGGGGATATGAATGAGTCCTGGCGGGAGATCCTCAAGCTGCGCCGGGAGCTGGATACCCTGCGTATCCAATATGCGGAAAGCATCGTATTCGCCTATAAGAACAGGAGCAGCTATGACTTCCTCAATTTTATCTTTTCAGCTACCAGCTTTAACGATGCCCTCAAACGCATCGAATACCTGAAATCGTACCGGGCTTACCGGGAAGAACGTGCGGAGAATATCGCCAGGACGCAAAACCTCCTGCAAAGCAAGATCGATGGTCTGAAGGTCACCCGGATAGAAAAAGACGAGGCGTTGAAAAAGCAAAATAAGGAGCGCGGCATCCTGGAGGACGAGAAAAAGGAAAAGGATGCGGTGGTCAGCAAGCTGAAGTCCCAGGAAAAAGAGCTGAAAAAAGAGATGGCAGCCAAGCAAAGACAGGACCAGAAGCTGGCCGGAGCCATCGCCGCGGCCATCAAGCGGGCCCGTGACCTGGCCATCAAGGAGGCCAAAACAAAGAATGCGGCGGCGGAAAAGGCTGCCGCCTCCAAGCCCGGCGCCAGCCGTCCGTCATCGGAGACGGATGAAAGCGCAAGGTTGAACACGATCCGGTCTTCCTCAAAGACGGTGTTCTCCAGCGATGAGGACATGCATCTCTCGGGGAATTTTGAAAAAAATAAAGGACATCTGCCCTGGCCGGTGTCGGGCACGGTCTCCATGGCCTTTGGACCTCACGAATATATAAAAGGTATTATCCATAATAACCAGGGAGTTACCATCGATGTCAATGCAGGTGCTGCCGTAAAGGCCGTCTTTGAAGGACAGGTTTCCAGCGTCTTCAATGTCGGTGATGTAAATGCGGTGATCATCCGTCACGGAAAATATTTCACAACGTATAGCAATTTGTCCACTGTCAGCGTTAATAAAGGAGATCAGGTCAGGACGGGCCAGATCATTGGACGGGTAGGCGAGATAGGCCAGCTCGAATTTGTACTTTCCGATGAAAAGGACCATATGTTCGATCCTGAAAAATGGCTGATGAAATAATACGGGATCCTTGGCATCGCCGGTGATCTTTTTCAGTTGACATGAAGAAGTTAATTAATATAACAGCGGGTGCGCTGCTAATGGCAGCTGTTTTGTCCGGCTTGTCCGTGGAAGCGCATGGGCTTCTTCCGGATTCGGCAGACAAGCCTGTGACTGTCCTTTCGGAAGGGCGCGGAAAGGCGGCGGCAAAGCGTACATCTGCCCGCAGGCGGACATATAGATCGTCGTCCCGCAGGTCAAGCCATGCCTCCAGGCTGAGGAGCTCCTCGCATGTGGCAAAAAATGCGGCGCATAAAGTGTCGAAGTCTTACAGACCGAACCCTGTGTTTGGCGAGCAAAAGGGCAATCTGCCCTGGCCTGTGGATTCAAGAAAGATCAGCATGCATTTTGGGTTGCAGAATTATAATGTCCGTGGTGTTATGGTCCAGGATTCGACGCGCGCTGATGATCCGGACTACGTAAAGATCGACAACCTGGGCATCGTCATCGATGCGGGCAAGGGTGCTATCGTCAAGGCGGTGATGGATGGCGTTGTAGACGATGTGATGGACATTGGCGACGGGGTGGCAGTCCTGATCAAGCACGGTAATTACTTTTTTATTTATAGCGATCTCTCGGCTGTCGTCGTGAATAAAGGGCAGGAAGTCACGACGGGCACCATCCTGGGCGAGCTGGGCGACGAAGGCCAGCTGGACTTCAGACTCTATGATGCCAGCGACGTGTGGCTTGACCCCGAAAAATGGCTGGAAAGCCCTGAGTTAAAAAAAAGATAAAAGACCCTTCGGCACGGATGGCGGTATTGCACCAGGAAGCTATTGATGCTATCTTGACTGTATGATCAACACCGGCAGCTGCATCCTCATCCTGTTCACCTTACCGGCATTTTGGACCGCTAACGGATATGCCCAGCAGACGATCATGGGCAGGATCGAAAAAAGAGGCACCACGGAGATCATCATCGGGGCCAATATCATCAACCTCAAACAAGGCAGGCACAATACCTCCGACATGGGAGGGAACTATAAGATCCCTGCAAATATGGGGGACACGATCATCTTTTCTTCCGCGGGCTATCTCCCGGATACAGTGGTCGTGGCCGGCTATATGTTCACCGAAAGCTATCTCGTGTCGCTGTGGCCCAATGTGCAGCGGCTGCAGACGGTGGTCGTGGATGAATCCCGGAATTATCAGCTGGACTCTATGCAGCGGAGAGAGGATTATAAATTCATCCTCGATAAAAAGCATCCTGT
>DASZVM010000563.1:0-2634 GCA_035547295.1 Puia sp.
AGGAAATACGCATAACGTGGAAAATGCAAGTCAATTCATCAACAAAATATAAAATATGAAAGAACGTATCGTTAGAGCCGTCGCAGGCTCTCTTGTGCTGGCAAGCCTGATCCTTACCATCTACATCGATCAAAAATGGCTATGGCTTACCGCCTTTGTAGGATTCAATCTCCTGCAATCATCCATCACCCGTTTTTGCCCCCTGGAAAAAATATTGACCCTGTTCGGCGTCAGCGATAAAAAATGACCCGATAACAAGAAGTCGATACAGGAATCATTCCTCTTCATCCTCCTCGAACTCAAAGTACTCCTGCTGCTCTTCCGTAGCTTCTTCCTGGTAAAGACGCTGGAACTGCTCAGCCGTCTCCTGGTCAAATTCCTCCACCATCTTATAGATGATCTCATCCTTGTACTGGAAAAAATCTTCGGCTTCCGGCAGATAGCTGCGCAGCAGCACAGTCTCTTTTGTAAAAAGGAGCACCGATACCAATTCGATATCGGACTCATCATCTACCTGGATCAGGTAATAAGTGTTGGGCTTCAAATCTCCGAAGCTGGACATAATGGTTCGTTTTAGTGCTATACAAAAATAATGTCCCGGCTCGGGCCGGGACATTAGATAGTTTTAAATGATCATTATTTCTTTGTCTTCTCTTTTTCTTTTGCAGGTTTTTGACGGGTCTTTTTCGCAACCTCTTTCTTTATGCGTTTCTTCTTGCTGTTCCTCTGCAGATCGCGGCTAATAAGCTTGCTCACCTTCTTCACCCGGGTAGCCAGCTTTTCTTCGCCCAGTTCCTGCTTATAATCAGCCAACGCTCCTGTCAGTTTTTCCACGATCTCCTTCCTCACCTGTTTCTTCGTCGGAGTAGCTACGGCGGCCTCTGTCTCTTGTTGACTCATACATTAATGTTTTTGGTAATAATTAGATAACATAAAATTAATGATAAATTAATACTACCAATGTTAAGTTTTCGCCGTCGTCCTATTTCTCCCACCAGGCCTTATAAGTCGTTATTTCTGAACCTCCCATGTTGGAGATCTCCGCTTTGTAATGCGTGGCATTGATGGATACTTCATCCGTGGGGTAGAGGAACCGGGTCGGGATGGCGCCTTTATTAAGACTGACACTTCCGCCCGGGTCCAGGGCAGGATAACCTGTCCGGCGGAACTCTATCCATCCTTCAAATCCATTGTTGATGTTCACCAGCCATTTTTGCGTAATGATCTGATCCAGCGAGGCCGCAGTGCTGGTGTTGTCAAAGACCACCGTTGGGTGCAGCAGGTAATTTGGCCCGCTGGCATCCGTAAAGCCGGCTTCCGCAAAAGCGCCCGTCACCCCATTGTTGTAATAGGTAGCCGGAGCGCCGCTGATATATCCTTTCAGTGCAGCTTCCGCCAGGATGAACTCCTGCTCGGCATAAGTCATAAGACGGGCCTTGAGAAGACCTTTATTGGCGCCGGATACAAAGCTGGCGTTGAAATTGGAAGAAGCAGCCGTTTGCGCGGCATTCGCATCGACCACCATCGGCATCCCTCCATAATAGGTGAAATCAAAGCCTGTCTGGGCTGCGCTGTTGGGGTTCTTTGCAAAAAAAGCCTGCAGCCGGGCCGTATCTTTAGTATTTACAAACGTATTGTAAAGCAGGCTGTTCATATATTTCACCTGGAAATCACCCGTACGCTCCGTAAGGCTGGGGAAGTTGTAAGGCGTCGTCGCCGGCAGGGTCAGCGCCGCGCTTTGTCCGGCGTTCTGCATCAGCGTCCCGTCGCTTACGATGGCCTGCATCTCGGAGGAAGGGTCCGTCTTTGATGCGATCCGCAACAGATAGCGAAGACGTAATGCATTGATACACCTCCTCCAGCCGGCAACGCTCCCGTTGAACAAAAGATCGCCGGCCAATAACCCGGACGGATTTGCCTTCAGCAGGCTGTCTGCCCGGCGCAGCGAAGGGATGATGCCCAGCGTGGCATCCGTATACACCGTCTGCTGATTGTCATAGGCGGGTGTATAATTCCCTGTTCCTCCCTGAAGGGCCTGTGTGAAAGGGATATCTCCCCACAGCTCCGTCAGCTGGGCAAAAGCATAGGAACGCAGCGTAAGGGCCGCGGCCTGGAGAAAAGCGCTCCCATTACCCTGACCGGCAGCATATAGCGTATTGGCATCGCGTGCCGCCTCGTACAAGGTTGTCCAGTACGGACTATTGGACACAGGGGAGTACCGGGTAGGTTGATCGTAGTACGAGCTGCTGAACGTCATATACTGATCATATCCGTTGGCCAGCGTCCAGGTTATATTGGCATTGTTATAAAATTCGTTGACGATAGTATTGGACAACAGCGTTGTCGCATCCGGTTTCTCCAGGTTGTTGGGATTCCTGTTCACGGCCTCCAGCTCTTTGCTGCAGGAGCTCATAAATGATCCCATGATCGCCAGTAATATAAAAAACACGGTATTCTTGTTCATGATCTTTGATTTTTTGTGGGCCTGCAATTAAAAATTTACACCTACGGAAATACCCATGCTCCGGGTAGATGGGATGCTGAGGAACTCCGTACCCGGCAGTATCTGCTGTCCCCGTAACGCGAGGGTCTCGGGATCCACGTCCTTGTTTTGCGTAAATTCCAGCAGGTTCC
>DASZVM010000564.1:0-21672 GCA_035547295.1 Puia sp.
ATGCGGGCGGCGGTTCCACCGACGTTGGAGATGTAAGCTATACCGTTCCCACCGTTGGTATGAGTGCGGCCACCTGGGTCCCCGGTACGCCTGCCCATAGCTGGCAGGCAACGGCATGCGGCGGTACCGACATCGGTATAAAAGGGATGATGGTAGCCGCCAAGACGATGGCGCTTACCGCGATCGATCTGTACACCAGACCCGCATTGGTGCAAAAGGCAAAGGAAGAGTTCAGAAAAGAGAAGGGCGATTATGAGTACAGGGCTTTGCTGGGAGATAGAAAGCCCGCGCTGAATTACAGGGATTAACCCCATACGCATGAAAAAAATATATGCCGCGATCATCGTGCTCCTCCTGTTGCCGGTGGGATGGATACTCGTGCGAACGTTTAGCGCCAAAGCCTGGCCTTCCCACAAGGCCGCCCCGCTTGCCGCCCTTCCCGACAGCGCTCTTACGCACCTGGGCATGGCCATTCGTATCCCCACCGTATCTCCCCAGGACCCTTCCCGCATCGACACCAGCGCTTTTTTACGATACAGGTCATTCCTGGAAAATGCCTATCCCCTGATCCATCAGCGCCTGACAAGGGACATCGTCACAGACTTTAGCTATATCTACACCTGGAAAGGCACGGACCCTTCGTTATCCCCCCTGATACTCATGGCCCATTACGATGTAGTGCCGGTGGAACCTTCCGCGGAAAAGTTATGGACAGCGCAACCTTTTGGAGGCGAGGTCAAGGGTGACACCGTATGGGGAAGAGGCGCCGTGGATGACAAGTGCAGCATGGTATCCATTATGGAGGCGGTGGAAGCATTATTAAGACAAAACTATACCCCCCGCCGCAGCGTCCTGCTCTGTTTTGGCCATAACGAAGAATCCACGGGGCAGGGCGCGGCAGCCATTGCCCGTCTGTTACAGCAACGAGGTATCCATGCCGAAATGGTGGTGGATGAAGGGGGAGAGATCACCCGGGAAAAGATCCCCGGCATGCACAGACCCATCGGCCTCATCGGCATCGGGGAAAAAGGTTATGCAACCTTCGAGCTCCTGGCCGAAAAGACAGGAGGACATTCCTCACGTCCGGATAAAGAGACTGCCATCGATATGCTTGCCAGGGCCTTGTACAAGCTGCGTCAGGAAAAGACACCCCATCGCATATTGGATCCCACCCGCGAGTTCTTTAGACGGATCAGCGGCTCGTCCGACAGGTTCCTGGATAAAATGGCCCTGAACAACCTCTGGCTTTTTGAAGGTTATGTCCTGTATAAAATGGGGGAAGATAAGGATGGCCGCGCCATGACCAGCACTACCATCGTACCTACCATTCTGGAGAGCGGCATACGTGAAAATGTGATCCCTTCCCAGGCCAGGGCGATTGTCAATACGCGCATACTGCCGGGTGAGAGTATCAGGGAAGTGGAAGCTTTTATCCGCAGGGGTGTCGATGACGACAGGATAAAGATCCGGCTTACGGGAGATTTTGCTACCGAGCCCTCACCCATGACAGACTTCCATTCGGATGCGTTTAAAAAGGTGGCGGATGCGGCCGTTGCAGTATCCGATGATCTTATTCCGACCCCCTTTATCATGGTAGGTGCTACGGATTCCAGGAATTTCAGGGCTATCAGCAATGGAGTCGTCAACTTTTGCCCCACCACCGACAGCAAGGGATATCATGGGATCGATGAGCGGCTGCCCCTGAAAGATTTTCAAAGGGCGATACAGTTCTATACCCTGCTCATAAACGGATAAGATCAAACGCCTTCCCCCTGCCGTCCAGCCGCATCTCCCAGATATCACCCGGTCCTTCAAACGCCACGCGTACCCAATGATCTTCCCTATAGACCGCGGTTGCGCAACATCGAGTATCTGTTTCTTATTCAGGCTGGAAGTCCCTAAAATAAATACCTTCACCCCACGACAAAGACATTCCTCCACTGTTGCCGTATTGCGCAACGTAGTGGTGAACGTAAAATCATCCGCAGACATATCCCCGAGATCCCGGACATTGTCGAATTCAACCCATACGCCATTAAAAATCGAGACCCCCATTTTCTCCCCAAGGGTAGCCGCAGAGACCTCCAGCCCGCCATGGTCTTTTATCTCTTCGTCCTTCAGATAGATGGGTAACGGCTCTTTTTCGATGATACCTTTCCAGCCCTTGGTTTTAATAAAGACGTCCGTCTTCTTCATCGTTTGGCCATCCGCGATAAGGCGTGCGGTAAAAAAGCCGGGATAGTAGTACAACGAAGTATGTTCCTTGCTGCCCGGGTCTATCTCTTCTCTCCTGGTAGGATGTTTCATTATTTGTCACGGCCAAAATGTGGGTTAGCCAAATTTAACGCTTATTTTCACGATATGAAGACCGCCAGCATCGTCACCACCCTCCTCGTCCTGTTTTCCTCTGCCGTATCCTCCCAGGAACTCTACAACAGAAGCGTTTTTGCCCAATTCCTGGACCCCGAGACCATAAAAGGCGCAAAATTCAAGGTCAGGGCCGCCGTCCGGGTAGAAGCCCTCGAACCATCCGCCGAGGCCGTCATCTTTGTCAGGGTAGACCGTGCGGATAAACCGCTGGTCTATTATTACAATATGAAGGAAAATCCCATCCGTAAAAAGGAATGGGCCGTCTATACCACTCCCGAAGCAAAGATCGATGACCATGCAACGGTCATTTTATTCGGTGGGGCATGCAGGAACAAAGGGGTCTTCTATTTTGACGACTTCCATTTCTACATACAACGAAAGAACGGCGGACCATGGGAAGAGATACCGCTGAAGGACAACGGGTTCGAGGACGACACTGCCGCCCTGCGCAAAAGCTGGCCACATAAAGACCCCCACTCCTCGGTCACCTGGTCACTGGACAAAGACTCCGCCTGGGAAGGAAAAACATGTTTCCGCGCAGACGGCTCCCATTCCTATGCTTACGACAATAACGACACCGCCGGTAAGTTCGCGGATGTCAATGGTATCCATATCTATTACGAAGAATACGGCAAGGGCGCCCCACTCCTGCTGCTGCATGGCAACCGGGGGTCGATCACCGATTTTAAACAACAGATCCCGGACCTGTCCCGACAGTTCCATGTGATCGCCGTAGACACCAGGGGACAGGGCCGCAGCACCGAAGACGGAAAGACCTATACCTATGATCTTTTTGCCGAGGATATGAATGCTCTCCTGGACCATCTTCACCTGAGCAAGGTGAATGTCCTGGGCTGGAGCGATGGCGGCAACACCGGGTTGATCATGGCGATGAAATATCCGGATAAGGTCGGCAAATTAGCCACCATGGGCGCCAATGTCTTTATCGACAACACCGTGGTGGACAGATCCATCTTCCGTATCCTCCAGGCGGAAAAAAAAGAATGGAAAGGCGACACCAGCCGGCGTGCCGCAAATGCCTTACGGCTGATCCGTCTGTGCGAGACCGAACCACGTCACACCTTTGATGAGCTGCAGAACGTCCATTGTCCCGTGCTGGTAATGGCCGGCGAAAAAGACGTCATCAGAGATGAACACACCCGCCAGATCGCCGCACATATTCCGGACGCCCGATTGACCATCTTCCCCGGCGGCACCCATCAATTCCCGGATGAGCAGCCGGCCGTATTTGACAGCACCGTCACCAGGTTCTTCAAACAATAATATCCCATCATGTACGAACTTGAAACAGAAAGGACCACCCTCCGGCTGCTGACAGAAGAAGACCTGCCCGCCATGGAAGCATTGGCACGCGAACAGGATACGTTCAAATACCTGAAAAAGCTCCGGGTCATGAACGCAGAGGAATACACGAAGTTCCTCCATGTGAAGCTGGAGCAGATACGCACGGGCGCCGGCTATCATTGGGCTGTCCGCCTGAAGACAGGCAACGGGTTTATCGGGGCCGTCAATCTCAATCCCATCAAGGGCACTACCAAGCTGCAGATAGGGGCCCAGCTGAAAAGGGATTATTGGGGTCAGGGGTTTGCATCTGAGCTGATGGGAAAACTCGTGGAATTCGCCATCCATGAATTGCACCTGCCTGCTGTCTATGGCGTTTTTGAAAAGGGGAACAACGCCTCCCGGAGGCTACTTGAAAAACTGGGATTTGTATTTGAAGAAAGCTTTCAGGAGCAGGAGGTGGAAGTGGAGGTCCATAAATATACGTCGCACCTTAGTTAAACTTATACACGCTGAGCACAAAGATCGCCGCAAACAACAGCAGCTGTATGATATGCATCACCAGGATGCTGCTCTTTAAGCTCTCCAGGCTTTCCTGCACATTTGTACCCGCCAGCTCCATCGTTACCGCCTGTCTCAGCCTCGACGTCAGCCGCTGACCATACACCGCCCCATTGAGCAATAGGAGAACCAGCAGCCCCATCTTGATACGGAACCAGGATTGCTCTGCAAAGACACCCCGGGTCTGGACCATCATACCAATGCCGCTGATCAAAAGCAAAAGAAAACCGCCCGCAAACAGGAACCTGAACGATGCCGTCAGGTTCAATATAGCCATAGCCCTCTCCCTGCCCAACGCATACTGCTTCCAAAACTGACCATAAGACACATAGCTCACAATGGTCGTTCCCGCCATGGCAGCCAGACCAATGATATGGAGCACCAGGAAAAAGAAGATATTCATATCCGATGTATTTACATCAAAAATACACCGAAATCGAAATAATAAAAATATTTTTGAAATACTTTTACTAAAAATAGTACGTTTTCGAATTATTTAACAACAGGCAATTCCCCGCCGGCTGCCGCATATATCTCTTCAAAGCTGTCATTCTTATGCTGTTGCCATAAGGCCGAGAATTTGATCTCCACATTCTTTAGCAGCTGCGTACACAGCCTGATATCCTCCTCATTCATCTCTGCCAGCATCATACCCGCACATTTCTTCATCCGGCCGGAACAAAGTTCGATAGCCTTCTCTCCTGCCGGCGTCAGGCTCACCCGTTTGGACCGCCGGTCATCCTTATCCGCATGCTCTTTGATAAGACCTTTTTTCCGTAGCCTGTTCAGCATATCCGTTCCGCTGCTGAGCTCAAAGATATTGGCATAGATGATCTCAGTCTTGCGGGGCGTCTTTAGTCTTTTTACCGTCAACAGCATCCCGAATTCTTCCAGCTGATCGACCTCCGTCCCCTCCAGGGCCTTGGCCGCAAAGATCAGGTTGAGCTTGTTGATGCGCCCCATCATCTTTAACAGCAGCCCATTGACGTTCCAGGGGATATCTCCCCCTTCCAAAGGCATCTTCCTGTCCTTCTCCCGCTGTGAGATCAGATAATGGCGGCAAAAATCCCCGATGTCCGCGTCCGGATGACGCTGCTCGAAGCCTGCCCACTCATTCACCAGCTCTACCGTCTTGTTCATGGTAAATTATTTCAGTTTCGCAGCGAATCTACCGAAATTACCTCAGCTGCGTCGCATCCACCCGTGAAGGCGTATCCTTTCCCGCAATGATCGACCTCGCGCTGATCGCAATGGATTTGATGACCTCCGCCATATTCTTCATATCCAACGTACCGATCTCATCCCCTTGCGTATGATAATATTTCTCCGAGTCCATCTTCGAGGTGGATATTGTATGGGCAGGCACTCCCTGCCTGGCCAGCGTGGCATTATCGCTGCGATAGAACAGCTGCTGCTCCGGATAGGGGTCCGGATGGAAGGTGAACTTGCTGCCGGAGAGATTTTTTTCCAGTATCTCCCCCATATTAGTCTTCTCATATCCCGTGATATAGGCCGAATTCGTACCCCACTTGCTTTCCGTCCCGATCATCTCGATATTGAACATTGCCATCACCGTCGAGGGGTCGAACTGATGGGAAAAGTACTGTGAGCCGAACCCGCCTATCTCTTCGGCCGAGAAAGTGGCGAATACCAGCGTCCTTTCATTGTTCTTCAGCTTCCCGAAGTACCGTGCCAGCATCATCACCGCCGTACTGCCGCTGGCATCGTCATTGGCGCCATTAAAAATAGAATCACCTTTTTCATTTGGCTGCCCTACGCCCAGATGGTCATAGTGAGCGGAGAAAATGACATATTCATTCTTTTTACTTTTGCCCGGAAGGATACCCACCACATTGGCCAGCGGTTTTTCGCTGACCTCCTGGTCTACCGTAATGGAATACTTCGAAGGGTTGACGGTCGTAAGCAGCATCACCACGTTGCGGGAAGATTTGAACTGTTGTGATGCAAACCCCGCCAGACGGGGAAAGTTCTTCGAAAAGCTGGTATCGATAAACACAACATAGCTCTTCTTCTCCTGGGACAGATATTTTAAAATATCCCTGAAATTATCACCCGCTTTTAAAAAGGCTTTTTCATACCCGCTGTTCTCATCCACCGTCAGATGCGTGGAAGAGGACGCCACCGCAATAGCCGATGCCGGAAGATCAGTCCCGTCCAGCGTTGCGCCGGCCGACGATACTTTGGCCTGCACCATGGCAAAAGGCTGGAGATAGCCGGAGCTGCCGTTCAGGGGTGTCAGCCCGGCCTCTTTGAACTGTGACGCGATAAAGGCCGCAGCCCTGTCGATATCCGGCGAAAAAGTACGCCTGCCCCGCATGGCGTCGGAAGACAGCACCTTTTCAATATTCTCTACTGCCGAAGGATTGATAATAGCGTCGAGATTTTGTGCAGGCACGCTGCTGACAGCGGCGAGGATAAGGGAGGTTAGCAGGACTATTCTCATATATAGTATTATAAGCTCATCATCTCTTTGAACTTTACCGTCTGACGGCGGCTGACCTCGATCTTTTCTCCCCCCTTCATTTCCAGCAGCAGCCCCCCGTTGAAATAGGGCTCTATCTTTTCGATGAGCCGCAGGTTCACGATATGCTTACGGTTGGCCCGGAAAAAGACCTTCTCATCCAGTCTTTCTTCCAGTGCATTGAGGGATTTCAGGATCAGGGGCTTATTGGCGCCGAAATAGACCTTTGCATAATTGCCCACGCTTTCGAACAGGCGGATATCGGAGAGCTTTACGAACCAGCAGCGTTCACCGTCCTTTACAAACACCTGATCGTGCTCGCCCAGGATGCTGCGGTTCACCGAAATAGGGTGGTCCGAAATAGGCTCTTTATCCTCCTCCAGCTGCAGCTTTTGCAGGGCATCCGCCAGCCGCTTGGGCTCCACCGGTTTCAGCAGATAATCGAGGGCGTTGACCTCAAAGGCCTTCAGGGCATATTCATCATAGGCCGTGGTAAATATGACGTTCGGGGCCCGTTCCAGCTCGGACAGCATGTCAAAGCCTGTTTTGCCGGGCATCTGTATATCGAGGAATATCAGGTCAGGGTTCAGGGAGTCTATCTTTTCCACGCCTTCGCTGGCATTGGCAGCCTCCGCGATCACTTCGATCTCGGGGAAGTCCATCAGCAGCTTTTTCAGTTCGTTCCTGGCAAGACGTTCGTCATCGATGATGATAGCTTTTATCATGGGTGTATACGTGTGTTAGAAGTTACTTACTCATGTCTATGGGGATCAATACGCGCGCTTCTACCGTGTTGCCGTCGATCTCCCGGATATCAAAGTTCGCTTTTTGTCCGAATAAGATCTGCAGCCTGTTCTTTGTGCTGGCCAGACCAAAACCGTCGCTATTGCGGGCACCGTTGAGATAACCCGTGTTCTGGATCACCAGCTCGTGATAGCTGTCCGAAAAGTCCGAGACGATCTTTACCTTGCCGCCGCCTACCTGTTTGCTGATGCCATGTTTGATGGCGTTTTCCACAAGAGTTTGCAGCATCATGGGAGGGATGGGTTGGTCCAGGGTATCCTCATCTATCTCATATTCTATCTCCAGCCTGTCCTCAAACCGGATGTGCTCCAGGGCCAGATAGTCTTTTACGATGTTCAGCTCCTTCTCAAAAGTGACGGTTTCCAGCTTTTCCGCCTGCATGCTGCTGCGGAGTATATTGCTCAGCTCCGTGATAGCCGTACGGGCGCGAACCGGGTTCTCATCGACAAGGGCCCGGATGCTGTTGAGGGCGTTGAAAATAAAATGGGGGTTGATATGGGATTTGATCGTCTTTAGCTCCAGCTCCTTTACCAGGGCTTCCAGCTTCAGGGTATCCAGCTGCTGCTTACGGCTCTTTTCGATATAATGGTAGAAATAGTAGATGAGCGTCCAGGGGATGATCAGAAGACCGTTGTCAAAAGTAGTTGCCAGCAGACGGGGCAGAAAATCCATCTTTGTCCGGGTAATGGACAGATGGAGACCGTCCACCACGACAATACGGATCACGCTGTCCGCCACACAGGTGAGCAATACGCCGATCAGTAATTTGGGCAGGGCTTTTTCCACCGGCAGCATCAGCCAGCCCGACCTGCGTATCACGTCCCGGAATATGTGTGTGGTGAAGATCCCTGTGGCAACGACCACCGTTAAAAAGCCGATGAGCTTTAAAGTGATCTTTTGATCGAATGTGGAAGAGAAAAGCACCATGACCAAACCCAAAAAACCCCAACCGCTGATCTGACACAACCAATAATATCTGCTTGCATTTTTAGGCATAAGCGCTCCTATGAATGTACAATTCTGCCAAATCTAACCTTTTCCCACCTACCCCCGCCCGGAATTAGTACTAATGGCCAAATTAAATAGGCCACCGGTTCAGCATTCTACACAAAACCAACCCCTCTCCAGTCGGCCCGCCCCCCTAACTCAATGGTTAACCATTGGTTACCAGCCTCTCGCCTCCACGCGATCACCCGTCTATTGACCTGGGTCAACCGTGCCGTCCATGTAACCGACTGGGGATAAATGCCTGAAAAAGTGTATTTTTACAGGATCAAAAAGGAACGCTGAATGGAAATTACCCCGGGACCGCTGTTGAAGTCCATCGATTCTCCCGCCGACCTGAAAAAGCTCAGCCGGGAGCAGCTGCAAAAGGTCAGTAACGAGCTGCGTCAGTATATCATCGATACCGTCAGCGTCCATGGTGGTCACTTTGCAGCCAGCCTGGGCGTTGTCGAGCTGACCGTAGCCCTTCATTACGTCTTCAATACCCCTTATGATCAGCTGGTGTGGGACGTAGGCCACCAGGCATACGGTCACAAGATCCTTACAGGCCGCCGGGACAATTTCAGCACCAACAGGAAATACAACGGCATCAGCGGATTCCCCAAGCGCTCGGAAAGCCCTTACGATACCTTCGGGGTCGGGCATTCCTCCACCTCCATCAGCGCCGCCCTGGGTATGGCCATGGCCGCCAAATATAAAGGTGAGACGGACCGCAAGTCCGTCGCCATCATCGGAGATGGCGCCATGACGGCCGGAGAGGCTTTTGAAGCCATGAACCATGCCGGCGTAGCCGATACCGACCTGCTCATCATCCTCAATGACAATTGTATGAGCATCGACCCCAACGTGGGCGCGCTAAAAGAGTATCTCACCGATATCACCACCTCTCAGACCTACAATCGGCTGAAGGACGACATATGGAAAGCCCTCGGCAAGCTGCCCATCGGCAGCCATTTCAGCCGGGAGATCGCCTCCAAGATCGAGCATAGCATCAAGGGCTTTATCAGCCACAGCAGCAACCTGTTCGAGTCCCTGAACCTTCGTTATTTCGGTCCCATCGACGGGCACAACGTCACCAAGCTGGTGGATACTCTCAATGACCTGAAGAACATTTCCGGTCCCAAGCTCCTGCATATCGTCACCGTAAAAGGCAAGGGATACGCCCTGGCCGAAAAAGATCAGACCAAATGGCATGCCCCCGGTCTCTTCGACAAGATCACCGGTGAGATATATAAAAAACATTACGAAACGCCACAGCCGCCCAAATACCAGGACGTCTTTGGTCTCACCCTCATCGAGCTGGCAGAGAAGAATCCGAAGATAGTCGGCATCACCCCTGCCATGCCCAGCGGCTCTTCCCTGAAATTCATGATGGAGAAGATGCCCGATCGCGCTTTTGACGTGGGTATATGCGAGCAGCATGCCGTCACCCTCTCCGCCGGTATGGCCACCCAGGGGATGCGCGTCTTCTGTAACATCTACTCTTCGTTCATGCAGCGAGCCTACGACCAGGTGATCCATGACGTAGCCATCCAGCATCTGCCTGTAGTGTTCTGTCTCGATCGTGCCGGGCTTGTAGGCGAAGATGGCCCCACCCATCATGGCGCTTATGATATCCCTTATATGCGCTGTATCCCCAACATGATCGTCAGCGCACCCATGAATGAAAGCGAGCTTCGCAACCTGTTATATACCGCCCAGCTGGACAGCAATCAGCATCCTTTTGTCATCCGCTATCCCCGTGGCGAAGGCGTCATGCCCCAATGGAAGACCCCGCTGCAGGAGATCCCCGTCGGCAAAGGCCGTAAGATAAAGGATGGCGAAGGTATCGCCATTTTAAGCCTGGGACATCCCGGCAACTTTGTCACCACCGCCATACGCGAGCTGAAGATGGACGGCCTTAACCCGGCTCATTACGACATGCGCTTTGCCAAACCGCTGGATGAAGCGCTGCTGCATGAGGTCTTCTCCCAATACGACCGTCTGCTCACCGTGGAAGATGGCACCATCGTAGGCGGCTTTGGCTCCGCCATCCTGGAATTCCAGGCAGCCCATGGTTACCAGGCTTCCGTACGTATCCTCGGTATCCCTGACCGCATCGTCGAGCATGGCACGCCCAAAGAGCTGCGGCATGAATGCGGCTATGACGCACCTGCCATTTCCGCCGCCGTACGGGATATGATGAAGGATAAGGTCAACGTAAGCCTGCTGCAATAATCGTTTTCAGGAATCTTTAACACATCCCGCTGCACAACGCCTGTGGAATGCACGTTTTAGTGCGTCCCAATAACCAAAATCCATTTTATGCGGCGGCTTCGCAGAACACTCCTCGTGCTGGCGGGGTTGGGTATTGTCGTGTGTGTACTTGCGGCACATTATTATTACAAAGGTTTCTATCACTGGAAAAAGATCTCACGTGCAACGCTGTCCTCATCCAGGGTAAGCAGCACGGAGGCAGCGCGTCTGTCCGTAAAAGCAGCCGGGCTGAAAACATTCCTGGACCGCCCGGACAGCAGATACAATACAAAGCTGGCCTTCCTTATAGACATGCGTCTTCCCTCCGGCAAAAACCGGTTCTTCGTCTACGACCTGGATGCCGACACCGTCCGCATGGCAGGACTGGTAGCGCATGGCAGCGGTGGTCATGCTTTTAGTCTTACGCCTTCTTTTTCAAATGTCAATGGGAGCAACTGCAGTGCGCTGGGGCGGTATCGTGTCGGCGGCGCTTACGCAGGACGGTTTGGAAGGGCTTATACACTCCATGGCCTGGACAGCAGCAATGACAATGCGCTCGCAAGACATATCGTGTTGCATTCGTACAGCTGCGTGCCGGAAGGAGAGACCGATCCCTATCCTATCTGTAATAGCCAGGGATGTCCCATGGTGGCACCCGCGTTCCTGCAACGACTGCAGCCCTTGATCGATGGGGCGAAAAAACCTGTTTTGCTTTGGATATTTTATTAGAGACCCCTATGCGAACATCGGCACTTCGATGGCCAGCAGGTCCGCCGTCGACACAGCATGGATGGTAAGGTCCTTTACTTCCGAAACACCGATGGCATCGCGTCGCTGGAGTTTTTTACCATCCACCTCCACTTCACCTTCCACGACGAAAAGATAAACACCGCTGCCTTCGAAGACAGGTGAAAAAATGATGTCCTGTCCTGCGCTTAGCCTGGTCAATGCCATACGTGCGTCCTGGTTGATCCATACGCCGCCTTCGGATGGGTTGGGGCTTACCACCACCTGCCACTTATCTTTCCGCAGATCCTGGTCAAAGGTCCGCTGGTCGTGACGGGGTTTTATATTTTGTTGTTTGGGGAAGACCCATATCTGGAGAAAATTCGCCGGGTCATAATGGGAGGCGTTGTATTCCGAGTGACGGATGCCGCTGCCCGCGCTCATGATCTGCACGTCGCCGCTGTAGACGATGCCTTCCGTGCCCGTGCTGTCCTTATGGGCGATGGCTCCTTTCAGGGGGATGGAGACGATCTCCATATTCTCGTGGGGGTGTGTATCGAATCCTCCGCCGCCTTTTACGATATCGTCATTCAACACACGAAGGGCGCCAAAATGTACTTTTTCAGGATGATGCCAGTTGCCGAAACTAAAGGAATGATGACTGTCCAGCCAGCCGAAGTTGACATGGCCTCTTTCAGAGCCAGGATAGAATATGGTCTTCATAAGTATGTAAAGATAGCGTCTTCCTTAATTCAAAAGCGCGCGGTCGTCTTCTTCGCCCGGCTCATCGTCCCCGTCTCCCTGGTCGTCATCTCCCGTCCCGTCTTCGTCAAAACGTAATTCCGGCTGATCGTTCGCGGGTCTATCAAAAAGCCCCAGCGCGCTTTGCGGTCCTGCAGTATCCGCATCATCCCCTTCTTTTTCTGCCGGGAAAAAGCTGTCATCCTCTTCCGTACGGTTTTCATTGAACTCTACGATGAAGTTATTCCTGCCCTCGCCGATAAGGATGTTCATATATTTTGCCTGCACCAGCTCCAGCATGGAGAGGAACATAAAGATGGCATGAAGACGATTCTCACAGACTTCGAATATCCTTTCAAAAGAAAGGGTCTTCCCTTTTTGAACGATGTCCAGCACATAGGCCCGGCTGTCTTCCATCGTATAGCGATACTGGACCACCGTATGGACGGGCTTGTTCTGGCGTTGCTGGATACGCTGCATGAGCTTTTCGAAGGTCTTCATGAGCTTGAAGAGCGTGATCGCCTGTATCTCCGTGCCTTCGCCGGCCTCTTCCCCTATATGGGAAAGCTCCTTCTGGAGATTGCCCCGGCGGACCATCAGGTGACGGATGGCTTCCATTTCGGCCAGGGTGGCGGCGGCCTCTTTATAGCGTTTGTATTCCAACAGTTTGTCTATCAGCTCCTGGCGGGGGTCAATCTCGTTGCCCTGCTCGTCCAGCTCCTTGCGGGGCAGCAGCATTTTGGCCTTGATCCGCATGAGCGTGCTGACAAAAAGGATGAATTCGCTGGACAGCTCGATATTGAGCCTGTCCTCCGAATGGATATAGTTCAGGAAATCCTGGATGATCCTGCTGATAGGGATATTGTAGATGTCCAGCTCGTCCCTTTCAATAAAGAACAGGAGGAGATCGAAAGGACCCTCGAACTGGGGTAGCTTGATCTGATAGGTTGAATTGTTCATGGTACTTCGGTTCCGAGGCTCTGCTTAACCGCGAACATGCGAAAATACCAAAATTCCGGAGGAGTTGCCGCCCGGTTTTCCCCAAATTAATCCCAGCTATTGCGCCGGTGTCGCCGGTTTAACCGTTTTCCTGTTATTGAACGCATACGCCAGCCCAATACCCATCACCTCCTGCAGCTGCACTTTGGGCCCTCCCTGGGTACCGTCCGATTTAACAGATTTAATATCATTGTCATATATCAGGTTCACCGATAGGTTCATGCTGATGAGCCGGGTCACTTTCACCGCCAGGATATTGTTCCAGTAAACAGCGACATTCCCCGCATTATGCAAATAGTCGGAGAAAAGGTCCAGCTTCGTCTTATAGACAGCCGTCTTGCTGATATTCGCCGTATAGTTGACGGATGCAAAGGCGCCCAGCTGGAATTTTACATGCTTCCCCGTGTCTACCCCAAAAGCGCCGATGGAGGAAAGGCTGTCATTGGACACGATCACCCAGCGGGCCGTGGCAGGAGAAAGAAAGAGCGAGAAATTATCCTTTGGCTTCCAATCCATACCGAGGGACAGCAGCACATAGCCGGGAGAAAGGAAGTTGGAGGTAAGCTTCTTGGCTGTATCGCCTTCATAAGCATACCCTTTTGCAAACTGGCTCCTGAAATTCAGCAATCCGCTGAGGTACCATTTCTTTCCTACATCATACCCGTATTTGGATACCAGGTCGATGCGGTCATCCGCCTTGCGCGTCCCCAGGCTGGTGGTCTGCACAAGTCCATACGCCAGGTCAAGCGTATTGTCCCAGCTGCGCCTGCCGTCTTTGTAAAATGCATACAGGCTCAGCAGCGTGTTGAGAGAAAGAGAGGATTTATCGCCGCCCGCGGCCCAATTGCTAAGCGCAGCCTGGTTAAAGTTCAGGTTATACAAACCTCCCGTCTTCCATGTCTGGGGTATCGTATCGTTGGGATCCTTTGTAATGGTCCGGTTTGATTCATCCCTCAACCCCTGTATCCTGTTCTGCGCATTGGAAAATGAGATGCTCCCTACCGTGAGGACGGCTAATAGTACAAAGTTCTTCATAACAGATCAATTTTTATTCGAAGGTCGATTCACAAAAAAGCTGCCAGGATTGCCCCCCGGCATTTTATTTTTCAATTATGCACCAGTCAAGGTGCCGCATTCACCCGGCAAGCGACCGTTGCGGATCAAAGGTTCGGCTTCTTCTTCAATTCGTCGAGAATGTCAGCCAGCAGCTTTTCACTGGCCGTAGGCGCCGGCGGAGGCGCAGCTTCCTTTTTCTTTTCCAGGCTCCTGAAACCTTTTACAATGAGGAAAAGGATAAAGGCGATGATGACAAATTTAATGACGGCTGAAAGGAAGCTGCCATATTTCACCGCGCCCCAATGCAGCTGCTCGATGTTTTCCAGATGGGCGATCTTCAGCGCCGGGGTCAGCAGCAAGGGAGTGATCACCGCATCCACCAACGAAGAGACGATAGCGGTAAATGCAGCGCCGACAACGACTGCCACTGCCAGGTCCAGCACATTGCCCCGCATGATAAATTCCTTGAATTCTTTTAGCATACTCATGTTATCTGGTTTTAGTTGGTTACTCTTACTTCTTTTTCAACCCGGGGTACTGCATCTTCAATCCTTTTAGTGTGTCCCTCAACGTAGTGGCTATCACATGCTCCTTGTACCAGTTCTGGTCAGCCGGCACGATGGTCCACGGTGCGTCGTGACAGTTCTCAAAACAGTCTTCGTACATCGCCATGTAATCGTCCCAGAATGCAGCTTCTTTAAAATCATCCTCATTGTACTTCCACTGTTTCGCAGGGTTGTGGATACGTTCTTCCAACCTTTCCCGTTGCTCTTTCGGGGATATATGCAGATAGAATTTCAGGATATGCGTATCATTATGCTCCGTCAGCAACCGTTCGAAATCATTGATGGCTTTCATGCGCTTTCGCGCCGTCTTGTCATCGATCCATTTATGCACGCGGGTCACGAGGATATCCTCATACTGGCTGCGGTTAAACACCTGTATGTAACCTCTCGGCGGCGCATGTGCATGGATACGCCATAAAAAATCGTGGGAGAGCTCTTCGGCAGTGGGTACTTTGAAAGACCTTACCAATACGCCCTGGGGATTCAGCTTTCCCAGCACATTGCGTACCGCCCCATCCTTGCCGCTGGCATCCATGCCCTGGATGACGATGAGCACAGCATGCTTTGACTCGGCATATAAAAGGTTCTGCAGTTCGTCCAGCTCCGCCAGGATGTCCGTCAGCTTCTCCTTCGTTTCCTGCTTATCCCAGCCATCCGGGGCCCTTGTGCTGATGTCTTTTAATTTGATCTTTCCCATTGATCCCCTGTTTGGTGCTGCGAATGTATCAATTTTTCCTAATGTGTAATGTTAAGCGGTCCCGCGAAAAGAAAAGATACCCAATCGCCGGAACACAGATGGACAGCAATGACTATACCATACCTCGAAGTACAGCGTGCACTGTGACATTGGTGTGATCTCATAGTCCTAATTCCCTGCGACAGGAGGTAGGAAGGGGGTTATAAGAAGGCTATACAGCCATGATCTCTTTTTCCTTTGCTGCAAGGTGCTTGTCCACAAGGGCGATGAATTTGTCCGTCAGGTCCTGCATCCTCTTCTCCGCATCTTTTGCTTCGTCTTCGCTAAGACCGTCTTTCTGCAGCTTTTTTATCTGCTCGATGGCCTCACGGCGGATACTGCGTACCGATACCCTGGATTGTTCGCCTTCGCCGCTGGCCCGCTTTACAAACTCTTTTCTTCTTTCTTCCGTCAGCGGAGGCATGAACAGACGTATGATATTCCCGTCATTCTGAGGAGTAACACCCAGGTTGGCAGCGATGATGGACCTTTCAATGGGTTGGAGCATATTTTTTTCCCAGGGCTGAATGGTCAGGGTTCGGGCATCCATCACGGATACATTGCCTACCTGGTTGAGAGGGGTGAGACTGCCATAATAATCTACCGTCAGGCCGTCCAGCATCTGGGGGCTGGCCTTTCCAGCACGTATTTTAATCAATTCAGTTTCAAGGTGATTGAGCGCTTTTTGCATACTGTCCTGTGCGTCTTCCAGGATCAGCGTAACATCGTCTGACATATGCTATGAGTTGAATGGACAACCCTGCAAACCTATGGAAAAATTGCTAATCTACCCGAAAACATTACGAGCACAAGTGTGCTGATCACCTGCCAACTAATTGTTTTGCTCCAGCATCGTGTCCTTTGTCAGGGACACCAGCTTGGAAGCCTTGGTAAGCTGGGCGCTTTTTTCGGCCCCGTTCTTGGCAACGAACAGACGGGGAGCAGGCCGCATATAGTAGATAATGCCTATCAACGCAAAGAAGACAGCGAAGACAGAAATGATCAGCAGCGTACAGTTGAGCGATCTTCCCAAAAATACAAGGGCGATCATCGCCGCATTGATGGTTACCAGGAAGAACGTGATGGCCTTATGGGAAAAACCTTTGTCCAGCAGCAGATGATGGATATGATTCCTGTCAGGGCTGAATGGGCTGCGGCGGTGCAGGATACGGATACCGAATACCCGTAACGTGTCCAGCAGCGGTATCATCAATATGGTAAAACCGACGGCAGGTGATGCGGATATGCGAAAGCTCACATCTTCGGAGCCTGCAACATTGATAAATTTTATCACCAGTATCGCATTGATAGCACCTACCAGCAGGGAACCCGTGTCACCCATAAAGATCTTGGCCGGCTGAAAATTGAAGATCAGGAAGGCCAGCAGGCTGCCGGCCAGCGCAAAGGCAATGACAGCATAAGGCAGCAGGTTCGCATTCACATTGAGGAAATATATTCCGAACACAACAGTGGACAATAACCCCAGGCTGCCCGCCAGACCATCGATGCCATCGATAAGATTAAAGGAATTGATCACCACAATGACGGCAAAATAGGTCAGCAGCAGGCTGAACATCTCAGGCAGCTGATAGATGCCCAGGAACCCATGCATGCTCCGGATCTGAATGCCCCCATAATATATGATGATAAATGCCGCCAGTACCTGGCCGATGAATTTCTTTACAGGTGAGATAATGAGGATGTCATCTTTCAGACCCAAAAAGAATATTACAAATGAGGCAGCTATAAAATACTGCAAATCAGTAGCTTGATTAAAATGTAACGTCAACAGACAGCCAAAGACAAAACCTGCGAATATACCCAGTCCTCCCAGAGGGGTGATGGGTGCGTGATGTACCTTACGCTCATCCGGCATATCGAACAACTTCTTCATTTCTGCTACATTGATTACTGCCGGGATAGCCAGGAATGTGATAGTGAAGGAAATAGCTATCGAAAGTAGGACATCGAACATCTGCCTCGTTTTGAGTTGGTTAACAAAAATAGGAATCTTTTTTCCATTCTTTTTACTGCTACTATTTCAGTCGCCTAAAGCGTTTATAGGTTTCTGGAGTTGGTAGGCCAGTTCAAATTTGAGATTGTCTCAGATGTCTTTAAAACCCAGCTTCAGTTAGTAAGCTACTGGTAGTTAAGGGAAATTAGGACGGAAAGGTAATACAAAAGTTTAATGCGTCAAATTTATTCATGATAATAAAATCACTAGATTTGCTCACCAAAATCGTATAAACCTCAGTCGCAAAGCTCATAAAACGTTAATTATGGCCGATTTGAAAGCAATAGCTACACAGATTAGAAGAGACATCGTCAGAATGGTCCATGGCGCCGCAAGCGGCCACCCGGGCGGTTCGCTGGGTTGTACAGAGTTCTTTACAGCGCTTTATTTCAAAGTGCTGCAACACAACCCCCAATTCAGCATGGATGGCAGGAACGAAGACCTCTTCTTTCTGTCCAATGGTCATATTTCACCGGTGTTTTATGCTGCACTGGCAAGATCAGGTTATTTCGACATCAAAGAACTAGCCACCTTCCGCAAGATCAATTCCCGTCTTCAGGGTCATCCGACCACTCATGAGCACCTTCCCGGTATAAGAGTCGCCAGCGGATCCTTAGGTCAGGGTTTGAGCGTTGCCATCGGCGCCGCTCTGGCTAAAAAACTCAATAACGACAAAAATATTGTATTCACACTCCAAGGTGACGGAGAATTAGATGAAGGACAGAACTGGGAGGCCATCATGTTCGCCAACGCTCACAAAGTGGACAATCTCATCTCTACCGTGGACTGGAATGGCCAGCAGATAGATGGTACTACCAAGGCCGTTATGGATCTGGGCGATATCCATGCAAAATTCGAGGCCTTCGGCTGGACCACACTGGAAATGAATGGGAATGATCTGGATGAGGTCATCGCCACGCTGGAAAAAGCCAAAGGGATGACAGGAAAAGGAAAGCCCATCGCCATCATGATGCATACGATCATGGGTAAGGGTGTGGATTTTATGGAGAATGACCACCACTGGCACGGCGTAGCGCCCAATGATGAACAGCTGGCAAAAGCCCTGGCTCAATTGCCTTCAACCTTGCAAGATTATTAATACAAGGCCGGCCGCACATGTGGCCGGCTTTTTTATCTCAATTCTATCGGCGTAGCTGCCGCTTTCCGGGCAGGTATCCAGGAAGCCAGCAATGCTACTATAAATATGGTGGCGAGTACCAGCAGGAAATCCGTCGGCACCAGCTTTACCGGATAATAGTCGATGAGGAATGACCCGCCTTGCAACGGCACCAGATGAAATCTCACCTGCAGCCAGCAGATACCTACGGCCAGCAGGATCCCAAAGCCCCCTCCAAGCATCGCCAGCAGTATCCCCTCGCTCAGGAATATACGCTGGATCCTTCCATCGTCCGCCCCCAGCGCCTTCAATACATGGATGTCCTTCTGCTTTTCCCAGACCAGCATCGTCAGAGCGCCTACCATATTAAAGGCCGCCACCACCAGGATCAGGGTCAGTACAATATAGATCACCCATTTTTCCATGCCCATGACACTATACAGGCTTTGGTTCTGCTCATAACGGGTCTGAACAACGTAATCTTTTCCCAGCATCCGGCCAATGACGCCTTTTAGCTCCTCTCCCTGGCGGGGATCGTTCAGGGCCAGCTCCGCACCGCTGTACTCATCCGGCTTTAGCCCCAGCATCAGCTTGACAAACGCCAGGTTGGTAATGACATAATGGTTGTCAAAGTCCTGCTGGATATAAAATGCGCCGGCAGTGGCCATGTTCGCATTGCTGAGAGAGGACATGGGGTCCGCCGTATAATCCCCCTCTCCTTTTTTGAACATAAATACGGATAATGGCAGGATGGCCCTGTCGGACTCCACGCTCAGTGCATTCTCGATACCCGAACCCAGCACCGCCAGCGGATGGTCTTCCGTCCCCAGCTCGAACTTCCCCCGCACTACCTTGTCCTTTATACCCGTGACCTTTGTATAATTTTCGTCTACCCCTTTCAGATAAGCGATGGTCCTCCAGTCCCCATTCTGCAATACCGCATTGTCCTGCGCTTCCAGGGAAAGCGCCCGTACCCCCTTCACCCCCGCCAGCTGCTGCAGCTGCTGCTTTGTAAGCGTCAGTGTCTTGCCCGTGGCCGGAGAGACCTTTATGTCGGGATAAAAGCTGGTATAAAGACTCTTTACCAGGTCTTCAAAGCCGTTGAATACGCTCAGCACCAGTATCAGCGAAGCAGCGCCCACCACGATCGCCGTCATGCTGACCCATGCAATGATATTGATGGCATTGGTAGATTTTTTTGCTTTGAAGTAACGCCAGGCAAAGAGGAAATTCATTCGTTGGTGGATTGTTTCGGTGATCTTCCGTCCTGGTCCTGCGATGGGTGCTCCGAATTCAGCCGTCTGAAGAGCTCCTCCATCCTGTCCGCATGCTCCAGCGTATCATCATGGAAGTAGGATATGACAGGGATACGGCGCAGCTGATGCTTTACCCTTGCGGCCAGCTCGCGTTTGATCTCCCAACTCCTCTCCTCTATCTTTTTCATGGCAGCAGGGATGTCCTTTATCTTAAAAAAGCTGAGATATACCCTGGCCTCCAACAGATCAGGGGTCACTTTTACGGCTGTCAGCGACACCAATCCACCGTCCACCATGCTCAGGCCCAATCGCTGGAAAATATCGCTCATCTCCTGCAGCAGGAGGGCGCCCACTTGTTTTTGTCGTTTTCCTTCTTGCATACAAAATATTTTTTATGGGATGGCCGCATCCGGATGGAAACGGTCGATCTCTTCCGGGGTCCATTTATCCCTCAGCTCGACCATGTTCGCCAGGTCCGCAAACGGCGTCGGCTTTACAGCATACTTCACCGTCATACGGATGTAGTGATGGATAAATACACCCAATGCTATATGACAGGGTTTGATGTCCCCCGTTTCTACCGATCGCTTTTTTGTCCGTATGAAGAGATCCCAATCCGCCCCCTGGATACGCTCGTCCCAATCGCCCATAACAGATAAAGCCCGGCGCGTCATCATCACATTGTTGCCGACGATGCCTTCTATCGCCCGGTGACCAAACGCCTGCAGCCTTTTATTACAAAATCCTTCCCAGTTGCCATACATCAGCCGGTGCATCAGACGAAGGTTACGCTCCCCAAAACCAAAGAGGAACATCAGGGGGTTTTTCACCTTCTTCCATTTCCTCGATATAGCCTTCGTCTCACTGGAATTACCCATGTTCTCGATACCGGCCGCAGAGATGATATCGATATCCTGCTCCCGGGCGATCTCTATCAGGTGCTTGTCCCAGGAAGGAGAGACCACGATGTCATTGTTCAGAAAGAAAAGATACTCGCCCTTTGCCGCACGGATACCCTGGTTCTGGGTGTAAGGATACGAATAGTTCAGGCTATTGGCGATGACTGTACAGCCTTCGGACTGAAAAAACTCCCGTGTACCGTCCGTGGAAGCATTGTCAATAATGATGACCTCGTAGGGATGATGGGTGTACTTTCGGATGTATTCAAGATATATCTTATTGAAAGCAAGACCATTATGCACGGCTGTGATAATACTTATCATTGTTAATTTACCTTAACTTTGCACCCTTTAGCTCATTACGTAGCGTACATTGCAAATCGAACCGTAAAAGTACATGAAAATTTTCTTCCGCCTCCTCGGATTTTCAAGGCCTTACCATCATTATATCCCTGAGTATATTGTATATATATTCTTTTTTATCATTTTCAACCTGGTAAACTTTACCCTGCTGGCCCCCTTGCTCGACGTCCTTTTCAACACAGGTCAGACCCAGGCCCAGGCCATCAACCATATGCCCCCCTTTGCGCTCAAGATCTCCTGGTTCATGGACGCCTTTAGGTATTATGTCGGCTATTACGGCAAGGGACCTTCGGGAAAGATATCCCTGCTGATCTTCGTCAGCCTCCTCGTCCTGATCGCCACCATACTGAAAAATGTCTTTGGGTTCCTGGCGACAAAAGTGCTGACCCGTATGCGCGTCAATATGGTAAAAAAGATGCGGCACCTGATCTACGAACAAT
>DASZVM010000565.1:0-4074 GCA_035547295.1 Puia sp.
CCCCGGCCTTGTTAGCCAGCTGTTCCAGTGTAATGTTCTTCTGCGTTCTCTTGGTCCTGATCTTATCCCCCAGCAACAAAATGAGTTCTTCATTCATACAACGTGCCCTTTATTTCTTTCAGCGCAGCCAAGATAGTCAAAATGCCATTAAATGCGTATTAAAGTCCATAAGCCTGCAGTATCCGCCTGTAAACAGCCGTATTCTCATACACGCCGCTGAAAAGCCCCGAGCGGGGTCCGTATGCAAATACAGGTACAGGGATGGCCGTGTGGTCATTGGTAGCAAACTGCCCGCCTACGTATCCTTTTCCATAATCACCATCCAGCAGCGTGAGCCCGCCTGTTTCGTGATCGGCCGTAACGATGACAAGGGTCTCTCCGTCTTTGTCGGCAAAACGCAACGCCTCGCCCACCGTCCTGTCGAAATCCATCACTTCCGTTGCAACATAGGGAAGATCATTCGCATGACCTCCATAATCCACCTGCGCCCCCTCCGTCATGATAAAAAAGCCCGGCTTGTTGCGGGACAGCAGGTCAAGGGTCTTGTTAAAAGCCTTTTGCAGCCAGTCGCCTCTGCCATCCAGCATCGACAGACCGGCCCTTGCCTCGACGACGATCCACTTCTTATTCTTATCCGTTGCGGTACGAACGCTGTCCACCGCCGGCACGACGGTGTATTCCGGCCGCAGCTCCTGCAACATGCCGCGTGTCACGGCCGCCTTGTCGCCTTCATTCAGGATAGGCACATTGCTCAGGCTCTCATCGCCGGAGCCCATCAGCACGTCGATGGGTGCGTTCTTCAGCTCCCTGAGGATGGCCGCGGCGTCGGACCGTTCAGCCTGATGCGCATAAAAATCGGCAGGCGTGGCATCGGCAATATCACCACAGGTGACCAGTCCCGTCCGGACCTTTTTCTTTTGTTCCAGTATCAGGGGCAGCAAGGGCAGCGCCTTTCCCGTATGATCGACTCCAACGGCACGGTTGTTAGTCTTTTCACCAGAGGAAAAGGCTGTAGAGCCGGGGGCGGAGTCTGTTACATAACTGTCATAGCTGCTGGTCTTTGACAGTCCGATGCTGCGCATATTAAAGATGCTCAGCGCTCCCTTATTGGCCGTATAGCCCGCATACAGCTGTGCCAGCCCCGTGCCGTCGCCGATGAGGAGAATGACATTTTTCACAGGCTTGTCGATCCCATCCGTCTTATAGGTAGGCTGATAGGGCCTGTAGGCCTCCCCTCCGGTGTAGGACGTCTTCGGCAAACGATGTAAGAACTCCGACAGCGCGTCGATATGGTCTGTATTTATATAATCCACCTGCAGGTGCATGAATTGGTACCAGGCGTTGATAAAGTCGGGAGCATCCCAGAAACGGACCGTTTTTTTCCATCGATGGGCTTTTTTTACGGCCGCCTGCAGCAAGGCCAGCTCCTGTGCAGGAATGATACCCTTCCCATTCCACTTTGAATAGCTTGAAAAGTCATCGCTGAGCATGACGACCTTATCCATCGCCGCCTGGTCATACTGCTCGGACAATACGCCATCGAACCATATCCATGAGGGATAGCCTGCCCAAAGGGAAGGGGCAGGCCGGTTGCCCGTTATGACAAACTTTATGGCCGGATTGCCCGTCAATTCAGGATATTTCCTCAATACCTCCACCAGCCGGGCAAGGGTATGGATGGAATCCGTCTTTATATCTATCAGCACCTGTAAAGGGGCAGCGGCATCGGGAAAGGGCTTGCCCCCATTCTTCCGGACACAAGCCTGCAGATGATCCAGATAATATGCCTCCAGCGTCCTGTGAAGGCCCAGCTCTTTCGTGGAATGGGCAACCACCAGGGAATCGCCCCTCAAAAAAATATCCGCTTCTATGGAGCCGAAACCTTCGTTATAGGCCAGCCAGAACGGTATTTTTTGTTCATAATCGTTGTGGGAGTGGGCGTTGCTGACAGTGTACCTGAGAGGTTGCGCCTGCAGGCTGCAAACGGCCAGCGCCAGCAGGGCAATGAGGGATCCTGGTCTTTTCATTCGGCAAGTATATGCAAAACCGTTGGTTTCTGCCCGTTTGTTAATATTCCGTTCATATAAACCTCACAATTACTTAACAACCAGATAAAAGAGAAGTAATACAAAGTATGGACCTTTGAAAAACCACAATAATGGAAAAGCGACCCGTAGATGTAGTTGTTTTATCTGACGTCCATCTGGGAACTTACGGCTGCCGGGCCAAGGAGCTGGTGAACTACCTCAAGAGCATCACGCCAAACATCCTCATCCTGAACGGCGATATCATTGACGGCTGGCAATTCTCCAAACGGTATTTTCCTGTTGCCCACATGATGGTGCTGAAAGAGATCCTGCAGTTCATCACCAATGGCACCAGGGTATTCTATATTACGGGCAATCATGACGAGATGATGCGCCGGTATACGGACATCCAGATCGGCAATTTCACCCTCACGGATAAGCTTGTGCTCGAGATCGACAATAAAATGACCTGGATATTCCACGGAGATGTTTTTGACAATACTACCAAAGGCGGTGCCAGGATCCTCGCCAAGCTGGGCAGCAGCGGTTATGAAGGGCTGATCCTTTTCAACCGCATGGTGAATTTCATCCTGAAATTATTCGGCCGCGAACGGGTATCCATCTCCAAAAAGGTAATGGCGGGCGTGAATAAGGCCGTGAGCAAGATCAACGACTTCGAGCTGATAGCCGCAGAGCTGGCCATCGAAAAAAAGTACGATTATGTCATCTGCGGCCATATCCACCAGCCTCAAAAGAAGATCGTCGAGACAAAAGATGGAAAAGTGACCTATCTGAACTCCGGAGACTGGGTGGAGCATCTGACGGCCCTGGAATATCATCAGAGCGAATGGACCATTTTCGAATATGACGAGAAGAAATTCCCGGCGACACCTACCATCGAGATGAAGCCATCCCTGAATGTGATCACGGATGAGATCAATTTTTATATCAACTCCTTAGCGGCAATATGAAGATCTTTTACGCAGTACAGGCCACAGGCAACGGCCATATCAGCAGGGCAATGGAGCTCCTCCCTTACCTGGAACGTTACGGAAAGGTGGATATCTTTCTCAGCGGAGCCAATAACACCCTGGAGCTGGATGCTTCGGTAAAATACCGCAGCAAAGGGCTCAGCCTTTTCTATACCAATGGAGGCGGTCTCAACTATCCCGAGATCGCAAGACAGTTCGCCCCCCTTCGCATCCTGAAGGAAGTAAAAGAGCTGCCCGTGGAAAAGTACGATCTTGTCCTCAATGACTTCGAAAGCATTACCTCCCTTGCCTGCGCCTATAAAAAAATACCTTCCATCAATTTTGGTCACCAGGCCAGCTTTGTCTCTCCCAAGGTACCCCGGCCGAAAAAGAAGGAATGGATGGGTGAATGGATCCTGCGCAACTACGCGCGGGCAACGCAATATATAGGTCTGCATTTTAAACAATACGACGACTTTATCCTTCCCCCCGTGATCAAGCGGGAGATCCTCCAGGCCGACCCCACGGATAAAGGACACGTTACAGTATATCTTTCCTCCTTTAGCGATGCTACCGTAAGCCGCTATCTCAGCCCTTTAAAGGACCATACCTTCCAGGTCTTTTCAAAAGAGGTAAAACATCCCGTACAGCAGGGTAATATCCTTTTTATCCCTGTCAGCAGGCATGCTTTTAATAAAAGTCTCGTCACCTGTAAAGCCATCATCACCGGCGCGGGTTTTGAAACACCGGCCGAGGCGATGTTCCTGGGGAAAAAGCTGCTGGTCATTCCCATCAGGGGGCAATATGAACAGTTTTGCAATGCGGCTGCCCTGGAAAAAATGGGCGTACCCGTCCTGAAGGGTCTCGATGGAGAATTTGCCGCTGTCTTCCAGGGAATGATGAGCCAGAAAAAAAGACCTGTGCTCCGGCTGGATCATTCCACGGAATCCATCGTCAGCTATGTGATGCACCATTGCACGGACAGGAAGAAGCACCGGCTGGACCTGCTTTACCCGGAATTCATCTTTAATTAATCTTGGAGTAAACAAACCGTAATCTGCCGCCCCTACCTTTAC
>DASZVM010000566.1:0-5719 GCA_035547295.1 Puia sp.
AGGAAGCTATATATCGCAGCGCCCGGGTGCTATCCTTGTCGGACCAGTAATCGGAAAGTAAAAAATACAGCTGCGCTCTGGCAGTATCCGAAGATGCCGTCTTCAGCAATCGCTGAAGGCTGTCGGAATAAGGGTCCGGCACGACAGATCGCTCTAACGTCCCGGCAGACTGCCCTAAAGTGCGCAATACGACTAACAATATCGTTGCTGGTAACAGAGATCTTTTCAAATTTCAACGGCTTTTTTCGTTCGGTAAGGTAGGGAATAACAGGACACCACCCGCATGTCATCGCCAGAACATGCTGCCGTCGCCTGCCTGGACCTTATCCGCTCCCTTGGGGATAACGGTTATCACATGTTGATCGGCGCCTTCATCCACGTTGTATTGATTGCCGTCGGCAGGGATGATACGAAGCTCCCAGAGCCAGCTTGCCGCCAGAGACTCTCTGTAATTAGTGCCTACCAGCAAATATTTGCCGTCCGGAGAGAAGACAGGATATGCCTCCTCTTCCGTCGAGGTGGTCACCTGCACCAGGTTGGAGCCATCAGCGTTCATCATCCAGATATGCGTCCCCCCTTTAAGCGCAATCTTTTTCCCGTCAGGACTGGGGATGACATCGCCCCAGTTGGCAAAAGAGAACTGTTTTACAAGGCTGGCTTGTGTAAATGCCGCATTTGTACGGAAAAGCCCATCGGAAGTGCTGAATAAAATGGTATTGTCAGGCATCCATTGCAGCATCCTATTGAATTTCTTCCCGTTGAACGAAGTAAGGTTATGCAGTATCTTCCCATGCAGGTCCATGATGACAATACCGTCATCATAAGTGGGGACCACTCCGATCATCGTTCCATCAGGGGAAAGTGCCGGCGAAGTATAATCCCCGTCGGTAGGGTAATACTTGAACTGGCTGATAATTGTACCGTCGCTTAAGTTGGTAAGAGTATACAGATTGGCATCATAGTCCGTCCCCGGCGCATTCCCGGATGTCAGCATGGACCTGCCGTCCCGGCTGATCCAGTAGTCATGCAGATCAAGGTCCTCTCCCATGACAGTGGATTCGACATTGGTCTTCAAATCGATCTTTTGTATCCCTTCGTCGGCCCACTGAACATAAATGGCTCCGGCTCCGGCAGCGCCATAATTACCTCCGCCTCCGCTATTCCCCAAACCTCCGTTGTTCTTCTTACAGGCCGCCAGGCAAAAAAGTCCCGCGAGAAGAGCCGGCGCCCATCTGTTACATTGTTGCATGTCGGTAAAATTTTAGTGAGTCAAAATTGAAGAAAGTGCATGGGGTGAACAATACCCTGTTTCCGGCAATTTTCTTCTCCCTGAAAACCGGTAGATGGGACGTTATCGATAATCGCTTAGATGGCCAAAACGATAATTTCCGTTTTGCTTGACCAGGTAAATAAAGGCTTCCAGCTCATCCCTGAAATTTTCATCCAGCAGCTCTTTATCATGGAGCAGTATGATCAGGTGTCCCTGACGAAAGGTCTTTTTATGGCTTAACAGGCTATTGACTATTTCCATCATTTCCTGTCCCGTATGTAATCCGATCCCATCGCCGGGATGACATCTCCACTCCAGGTCCCAACCGAATATCCGGTAGCCTTTTGCGGCCAATGTATCGGCTGCTGCGCTGCCGTTGCCATGATCATCCCTGGAAAGATTGTCGACACGAAAAATATTCCTGCCGGGCAGCCGTACCAGCCCATTCGCCAGTTGCAGACTGTCCCTGCTGCGATCTATGTCTGCCAGGACGGACGATGGCTGCCGATAGTACTTCTCATACCGGTGACCGGCATGGCTAAAGCTGTGATTGCCTATCTCCACCAGCGGGTTGCGGCGGTAGCTTCTGAAGAGTTCCCGGCTTCGTTGTGTAAGACAGGCATTCCGCCCGATGAGGAATACATTGACAGGCAACGCTTCTTTTTCAGTAAGCTCATTGACTATTTCGCTGCCGGCGGAAGGGCCATCGTCAAAGGTGAGATAAATCGTATAAGGAGCTGCTGGACGATGCTTCGGCAACGGATGAGCAAATGTCTTTGGCTCAACTGTCTTTTTGCCGATGTTGGAAGAGAATAGCATCATGGCGCCGGTATAGGCGATCGTTATTCTATGATAATGCCAGTTCATACGCACATGCTTCAGGTGATCAAACTGGATTCAAAGAGAACGGACAGTTAATTTACGAAAAAAACCGCTAAAAATCATTTTCTGTTTAGCAGCAGCTTACAGGGAGGGGAAGGGACGTTGAACAATCATATTTCACTACCTTAGGGCCGCAAAATCACAAACGAATGAAAAAGACATTGATCTTTACCGTATCCCTTCTGATGGGTGGCATGATTATGGCGCAAAAACCCAATACGCTTACCAGGAAAGAAAAAAAGGAAGGTTGGAAATTGCTGTTTGACGGTCATACGACCAGGGGCTGGCACACTTATCTGAGAGATACTGTAGGGGCCAAATGGCAGGTGAAGGACGATGCCCTTGTTTTTGATCCTACCCAGCCTGCCAGCGGCGGCGGAGATATTGTGACCAATGACGAATATGAGAACTTTGAGCTTCGCCTGGAATGGAAAGTTGCAAAAGGCAGCAACAGCGGGATCATTTTCGATGTACAAGAGAATCCAAAATACAACGCCACCTATCTGACAGGGCCCGAAATGCAGGTGCTGGACAATAAGGATGCCTCGGACAACAAAAAGCAAAACCATCTGGCAGGATGTCTGTACGATATGGCGGGTGATTCCACTGTCTCCAAACCAAAGCCCGTCGGCGAATGGAACCAGGTCAGACTGATACAGAATAAAGGACATCTTACTTTCTATCTGAATGGCATCAAGACGTATGAAGGCCAGATAGGCAGTGAGGAATGGAACAATATGGTTGCCAACAGCAAGTTCAGGAATAAAATGTTCAGCGATTTTGCAAAGGTCGCTAAAGGCAGGATCGCATTACAGCAGCACCCCGGCTCCAGCGAATGGAGAAATATCAAGATCCTGTTATTGTAAAGGAATAACCACTACCTCGTGAACCGTTATTTTGGGTAACTCGAAATGCAGCCAGTCCTTGTCTGTCCTTGAGATGATATTCCCATCGGCCACCAACAAGCGAAGACTTCCATGAGACATGTCTTTATGTGTGCGGACCTTGATGTGCAACGGGCCGACGGGAATGAATTCCTCGATGGACTGCCAGGCCCCGGGGTTGCTGAGGTTGGCGATATGAAGGATCATCCGGTGCGGCTGGCGATAGGGAAGGTCGATATTACTTCGGCTGTAGCATCCATGCGTAAAGGCTCCAGCAGACCTCCGTAGGGAAGTATGTCCGTCTCTTCAAAGCCATGCAAGACCTCATGCCGCGGGGACGACAGCCGCAGATAGGTGTGATAGGCATCCCCAGCCGGCCTTTGCCCGGGATGCTTATGAATTTCCCGGGACCTGATCAAATGAGCCCCCCAGCACGGAGAATTTTGCCATATCCCGTTCCATGTCATCGGCATGCAAGGGCAAATACGGTACCCGCGCCCGTATGAGCGCCAATGTTTACCTGCCCCCAGCAGGTGGCAGTCCTGTACCAGGGTTCGCTGGTGGCTCCATGCTCGCCGAAGGCGCTGAGGTCCCGATTGGTCAGCAGCAACGAGCCCAATGCTACATTTTTTATAAAAGACCGGCGACTTTCCATAATCGTAAAACACGGAAAAATCACCAGCTGACATGCTCGTCGATAAAACGAATAAGGCTATCCGCCATGGTTTCCTGTTCCGCCCGGCTGGGATGCCCGGGCGTGCCTTTAAAAGGCACAAAGAACGTAAGGATCTTCTCATCCTTCAGCATGCCGACGGCTTTTTGTATATAGTCGGGCCAGGGTGCGCCTGTCCTGGTAGCATCCATATTTCCAAGCATGCAAATGATATAAGGGTCGGGATATTTTGCCCTCACCTGCTGAACGAAATTCTTATAAGCGTTGATAATGGTATCCGGACCCGGCGCTGTCTTTCCAAACCTCGCCTTGAATTGTGCATGCTCCGGCATGTTGACCAGCCAGGAATCGTTCTGGAATAAATTGATCACGACGACATCGGGTTTGAACAGGGAAAAGTCCCATTTGCTGGCGGGATCTTCCGGGTCAAGTCTATCATACATCTCAGGCATGATCAGGGGAAACCAGCTGATGGTGATGCCGATACCGCTTTTGGCAGTGCAGTTGAATGCCGCATTGAAATGACGGGCGGTTATAGCAGCATAGCTGATATATGCATTCTCATAGGGTGCGGTACCTCTGTCCTTCCCTGAAGTATCCTCCACGGCATATCCGCAGGTAATGGAATTACCAAAGAACTCGATCTTCCGTTTGGGGACAGGAGGAGGGTACAGCAGGGTTGTATGCTCATCCGGTATAAGGGCATATAGCCAGGTTCTTCCCATGGCCCACTCAGTGCGTTTGAACAGCTCCAGGGAATGTTCGCCGGGTTGAACGCCCGAGGCCAGGATATAGCTTCTTTTTGAGCTGTCAGGATGCAGCGTGCTCACCGGCTGGCCATCTATTACGACGGTATAGTAGTTGTCACCCCGCTCGTCCTTTAACAGGGCGGAGATACCCGTACCGTTAAATCGCAGGGAGACGGTGCTGGCCGTCCAGCAAAGCTGCGCTGTACTATCGGTCATAGCGATCCTTCCCATATATTGGATGCGAGGGTCGTTAAATGGAATGGCAGTCTCCTGCGCCTGGCTGAAGCCGGCGATAAACAGGAGAAAAAAAGGCAAGAAATATTTGTAGCGCATGAAGGCAAATATAATCCATCGCCCATTTGGTTCCGTCAATCCGCCGTCTTATTCAAGATCCAGGGGCTATGGCACGATTTTTAAGGCGATTATAAGGAACTTCACGTAACTCCTAAAATAATATCTATGCCAAAATGGTTAAGAGCGCTAATTGCCGCGTATGGCGCCAAAAAACTAGGCGGTGGCTGTTTAAGCACTATCATTATTTTCGTTATTATCTATTTTGTGCTTGGTCAATGCAATCACCCTGCGCTGCATGGTGGCATAAGAGCTGTGGAGCAAACGAAGACGGCAGTAGCCTCCGTCATCCCCGGCAATAAATAGGTTTGTCCCTAGACAGTTCTTTCCATCGCCTTGTGTCTGCCCCGCATCTTTATTATCTGTAGGGTCGCGCCGATGAGGAACAAAACAAAGAAAATACCGACAGCCTTCTGGATGAGGGGGTCTTCAGGACCGGACGCCAGCGGTGCGCCGACAGGAAGCCTGGTCGTGGATTCAGTGACGGCCGGGATAAGATGGAAGAAAAAGGTTAAAGAATAGCAGACGGTCTCTATATAAGGAGATACACGCCCAAAAAGTTTTATCTTTTCTCCGGCTGCCAGCGCTGTGCTCAGCACAATAAGGGTAATGATACCCAGCACATGAGGCTTCCCAAAGCCGCCATGGTGGAATATAAAAAAACCGGTAAGACAGGTGAGGATAGTCGTATACACATAGGTTCTCCCGGCCTTTGTGGCCCACAATATGGCGCCATAACGTATAAAAGAGATGATGCCGCAGGCAACGGCTATCAGGCTGATGATAGTATGTACCCAGCCAAAAAGTGTAATCCCAAGCATGATCCTGGTTTTAGGCAGTTAGGAATAGAGTGACCACCCTAAATATACAATAAAAAAGCCGGGCGCTCGCCCGGCTATTAACCTTAACC
>DASZVM010000567.1:0-2338 GCA_035547295.1 Puia sp.
TTTACAAAAGAGGATATCATCGTTTCCAGGTTTGCCCCTTACCTGGAGGCCCATCAGAACCTGCGTCTGCCGCACAAGCATAGCTTTTACCATTTATTGCTTTTTACAAAGGGCGCGGGCAGCCACATGATAGATTTCAAGACCTTTCCCGTCGAACCTTTCCAGATGTATTTTATGATACCCGGACAGGTGCACTCCTGGGATTTTGAGGGAGAGGCGGATGGCTATGTGATCAATTTCTCCGCGCCCTTCTTCAAAGCCTTCTTATTGAACCCGGACTATATCGAGCAATTCCCCTACTTCAGCGGCGTGCTGGAAAATTCGGTGATCACGCTACCCGAAGGGCTTCGACCAAATGTCCTCTCTTTGTTCGAGAATATACTGAAGGAGATGGGGTCGGGTAACATCCATGGCATGGATATGGTGAAAGTGTTGCTGGTGCAGCTGTTCATCACCATCGGAAGACTGGGTTTTGAAAACCCGTCCATCAAGCTGACCTCTTACAATTATACGGTGGTAAGGAATTTTTTAAAGCTCCTGGAGCAAAATGTCGGTACGCTGAAATTGCCGAAGGAATATGCGGAACGTTTGTTCATAACGCCTAACCATCTGAATGCGATCAGCAATGAGATACTGGGAAAACCCGCCGGGGAAGTGATCCGTGACCGTGTCATCCTGGAGGCGAAGAGACTGATGATAAACAGGGAGCTTTCCATCTCGGAGATCGGGTACAAGCTTAGCTTCAAGGACAATTCCTATTTCTCCAAATTCTTTTCAAAATATGCAGGTATAACCGCGGAGGATTTCCGGCGTTCGATATTCAGCTAGGCATGCTAAGTTAAAAGTCAATATATGTGAAGGAAATGTTAATGCAATGTTTACACGGCAGTAACATTCCGGTCATAATCAAAAAGGTAATTTGTTTTACAAACAACCAAAAATGCGAAACAAATACACCGCCATTGTCTTGCTGTCAACTCTTGCTTTGGGGGGCAGCTGCAGGAAATTCCTCCCACCGTCCCCCTCTGAGATCAATAAAGTGAAACATGTGGTAGTGATCTATCTCGAGAACCACAGCTTTGACAATCTTTTTGGCGAATTTCCCGGCGCTAACGGCCTTTCGAATGCCACGGCTGCCAATTACACACAGGTAGATGCCACCGGCACGCCCTACGGTGTCCTTCCTGCCATCCCCAGTCCCGCCTTCCCCACGACTCTTCCCAACAAGCCTTTTAACATAGACCAGTACGTGCCCAATGACATGAATACGCCCGATGTGCTGCATCGCTATTACCAGGAGCAGCTGCAGATAGACGGTGGTAAAATGGACAAGTTTGCTTTGTACAATGGGAATTCCGCGGGTCTTTCCCAGGGATATTACAAGACAAGCATGCTGCCTCTGTTAAGCCTGGCGCAGAAATATACGCTCTGCGACAATTTCTATCACAGCGCATTTGGCGGATCGTTCCTCAACCATATGTGGCTGATAGCCGCTGCCAGCCCTGTGTTCCCCAATGCGCCGTCCAGCATCGTAGCCAAGCTCGACTCCGTGGGTAACCTTGTGACGGATGGTGCGGTAACGCCGGACGGATATGTGGTCAACACCAGCTATTCGGTGAATACGCCTCATCCTGCCAGCGCGGCCGCCAACACGCTGGTGCCCAATCAGACCATTCCCACCATTGGCGACAGGCTGAGCGAGAAGAAAGTGACCTGGGCCTGGTATTCCGGGGGATGGGATAGTGCTGTAGCCGGTCATGCCGACGCCACCTTCCAATTCCACCATCAGCCCTTTATCTATTTTGCCAACTACGCCGACGGCAAGCCTGCCAAGACCGAGCATCTGAAGGATGAAAAAGATTTCATCGCTGCTGCCAAGGCCGGCACGCTTCCCAGCGTATCGTTTGTAAAGCCTTTAGGTATCAATAACGAGCATCCCGGATATTCCAATGTAGCGCTTGGCGAGAACCACACAGTCGAGCTGGTGAACGATGTTCTTAACGGACCCAATGGCAAGGATGTTGTCATCGTCATCACCTATGACGAGCATGGTGGTTTCTGGGACCATGTCGCTCCTCCTGTCATCGACAAGAAATGGGGACCCGGCATCCGTGTTCCGGCCATCATCATCTCTCCCTTTGCAAAACGTGGATACGTAGACCATACCCAGTATGAGACGGTCAGCATCCTTTCCATGATAGAAAGAAGATGGGATCTGAAACCCCTGTCATCCCGTGACAGAGATGCCAACCCCTTACAAAATGCATTCGATCCCTATTACGATGATAACGACGGACATGGCAACGGCAACGGCCACGGTTACTAAGAGAAAGAGCAT
>DASZVM010000568.1:0-3540 GCA_035547295.1 Puia sp.
GCCCACGCAAAAAACCTTCGTGTTCGGCATCAACGCAAATTTTTAAACGTACGGTCAAAACAAACATATATGAACCTCTATAAGTTAAATGTCCTTCTCATAACGATCGCGCTCTCGGCCGGCGCCTGCAACAAATTTCTCGACCGTCCCCCGGCTGGACAGATGAACGACAAACAGGTGTTCGGCGTCGACAGCAATATACAGGCCCTGGCCAATGGCCTGTACACCTATTTGGGGGATGCTCAATTCACCGGTGGCCGCCTTCAGGCCATCAGCGATATGCTGGCGGATCAGCTGGACGGCTCCAAGCTGACAGGCGATTTCTCCGAGATCTATAAAAGACAAAATTCAATTTTCGGCGGTACAAGGGATGACATGTACAAGGACGGCTACAAAGCCGTTCTCACAGCCAACAAGCTGCTGGAACAGATCGATAAAGCTTCCCCCGGCATTCAGCCGTATACAGCCGGCCTCGCCAGCTTCGTCAGGGGAATGGTACATTTTGAGTTCGTACGAATTTTTGCACAACCCTACGGCTATACGCCGGACAATTCACAACCTGGCATCCCATTACGCCTAAGTACAACCGCGGTGTCGATCCCCCGCTCCACCGTAAAACAGGTATACGACCAGGTGATCGCCGACCTTAAAAAAGCCGACAGCCTCCTGCCGGATAACGCGGACAATGGTAAATTCTATACGGCCTCAAAATGGATAGCGGAAGCATACCTTGCAAAAGTCTATTTCCAGATGAATGATTTCGCCAACGCCTTCACCTACGCGGACCAGGTGATCAAAAGCGGCAAGTTCCAGCTGGACACAAATTACACCAGCCGGTACTCCCAGGGCGCCACAAAGGAAGCGATCCTGCGCATCGCCAACGACGTAGGACATTTTCAGCCCGGCAGCGATTTTATCAACGATTGGCGCTCTGACGTCAAACCCCCAACCCTGTTCTTTACCAACCAATATTACAATTATGCCACGTCAGATGCGTCCGACCGGCGGCTCATATGGTACAACAACACCCTGCAGGCTGGATACAACAGCCTCACCAAATTTAATTTCGGCTACATGGAAGAGCCGCTGGTCCACCTGACGGAGATCTATCTGATCCGGGCAGAAGCAGGCGCCGAGCTGGGCGGTACCACCCTGGCAACATCCATTACGGATATCAACCTCATCCTGACAAGAGCCTACGGAGGTGCTTCCCACGACCTTTCGGGTTCTTCATCCGCCAGCGCGGTCATCGCTGCCGCCCGTACCCAGCGCGAGCTGGAAATGGTAGGAGAGGGCAACAGGCTCCAGGAAATAAAAAGGATCGGCGTCCGCACCGGCAGCAACATCGACCGGAGAGGCTCTCCCTGGAATTGCAATGGTTTTATCCTGCAGTTCCCCAAGGCGGAACAGGATGCCAACGCCAGCTTCCAGCTGAACCCGGAAGGGAATTGCTTTTAAATTGTAAGACAACAAAACGACACATATGAAACCAAGCATAAAAAATTATCTTTTTATCACCGGCATCATAGTTACCCTGGCGGCAGGCTGTAAGCCGGAGAATTACAAACCATTGGGCAAAGCGACGACACCCGTCTCCTCGCTCGCAGGCACCTGGAAGATCACCACCGTGACGCAAAAGGATGAAAATGCGGCTAACCTGGGCTTCCCATACCAGACGGCGGACCTTACCAACGTTTTTCCCTACACGGATTTTTCGCTGACCCTGAACATGAATGGCAGCACGCCCACTACTTTCACCACTTCCCCGGGCAACTCGCCCCGGATCATCACCCTTGCGGGCGGCAACTGGTCAATAGACGATCCCACTTATCCCAAGGTGCTGACGCTGGCCAGCGGCACGGATACGACAAAAGTGACATTGGGCGCCTACCCCATCGGAGCCAGCGCTTCCACCCTGAAGATCGCGGTGGCCAAACATGACGCAACCAGCGGCAAGCTGCTCATCTCTTACAGCTATGTGTTCACCAAACAATAAAATCATTTCAGCTATGCAAAAGATATTCTCAGCCCTGGTCATCCTGATCCTCTCCTTCCCAATGGGAGACCAGGCGCAAACACCCTCTTTCTCACCAACGTCCTTCACGGCCCAGGACCAGGTGACCCTGACCATCGACGTGACAGGTACTCCCATGGCCGGTGTCAGCCAGGCCTATATCTGGATCTGGGCAAACCCGGGAGGCGTAGGACCCACCCCCAACGGCACCGTCAACGGCCAATGGACGGCTTCGGACCCCGCCGCAAAAATGACATCCGCCGGCACTAATAAATGGTCATTCACCTTCACGGGCACGACCCTCTTTGGGTTAGCCCCCGCCGACCTCCATGATTTCGGCTTCCTTCTCAAAACGGTGGACGGCTCAAAACAAACACCCGACTTCAAACCTTATAAATTCGATCCCCTGGTATTCACCCCCACCAAGCTGCGGATCTTCCCCGCCAAGGTAGATACCAGCGACGTGGTGATGCTGAACTTCGACAGGAGCCTGGGGACTACGGTGGACGAGCAGCGTATGAACCCCGTCTCTGCCACCATCACTGCTTTCGATGAGACGGGTACACAGGCAGGCAACCCGCTTACAGTAACGATCACACAAAATACAGGGACTACCATCTGGAAAGGTTTTTTTATACCGAACGTGTCTTTCCATCCGGCTGCGGGACATATCCTGCAGAAATTCCATTATAAATTCAACGGCACTGTACTGGACACCGGGGGCAATCCTGCCCAGATCAGCACGGATGAAGCGGAAGTATTCTTTATCTCCATGAAATAAAAAAAATAGTATGAACGCATATATCGGAAAACTAACTGTCTTTCTCTCTCTTGCAGCGCTGGCTTACGCGGGCTGTAAAAAAGCCGAACTGGCCGGTGATGATCCCACCGGCGAAGGATTAGTGCCGTTTGCTTTGCAATCTCCTTCTTCGGGCACAAATGTGGTGTTGAATTCGGCAACCCCATCCGCAACGGTGGATTTCGCCTGGACAGCGTCCGTGCCGGGTCTGAAAACGCCTCCTGCTTACACCTGGGTGGCCGCATTGAAAACGGGTTCGCTGGATACACCCCTCATATCGCTGCCGGCCGGCATGGGTACAAGATTCTCCCTCTCCTATACGCGTCTTGACAGCGCCCTGAAAGCAAAAGGCATTGCGGCAGGCGCCCAGACGGCCCTTATATGGAGCATACTTGCGGACAACGGCTCTACAAAGCTGCTGGCGCAGAACACAAACAATATCATCGTCTCCCGCTTCCAGGACGGTGCCGCCCCCTTTGTATTGCTGGGACCTGCCTCATCGACTGCCTCGGTAGTGATCAACCCCGGTTCGACAACCGATAGCCTGCGGTTCAACTGGACAAGGTCCTCCCCATCCAACGCGGGTAACGGCCTTACCTATAAAGTCTGGTTCTACACGGATGTGACAATGACACCCGTCTTCTCCGCAACGGCAAACAATAATGGCAAGGATTCTGTCCTGAGCATATCATACGCGGCATTCTCAGACTCTTTGAATGCGCATGGA
>DASZVM010000569.1:0-14565 GCA_035547295.1 Puia sp.
CACATCCTCATTATAACAAGGCGACAGTTCGCAATTCTCCACGATCCCCCGCCCATTGACCGTCAATGCCTTCCCATGCAGCTTCGAAGCCATTTCGCGGATGACCACAGGTAGCCCCCCCGCATAATAAAAATCCTCCATCAGGTATTTACCCGAAGGCTTCAGGTTCAGCAGCAGCGGCACGCAGCGGCCGGTAACGTCAAAATCTTCCAATGACAGCTCCACCCCGATCCTGCCCGCTATTGCCAGTAAATGGATGATAAAATTGGTGCTGCCGCCAATAGCCGAATTCACGACAATAGCATTTTCAAAAGCCTCCCGGGTCAATATCCGTGACAGCCTCAGATCTTCCCGCACCATTTCCACGATACGCCGGCCGCTCAGCTGTGCCATCACTTTCTTGCGGGCATCTACCGCAGGAATAGCAGCAGCACCGGGCAGCGTCAGACCCAGCGACTCCGCCATGCAGGCCATGGTGCTGGCCGTGCCCATCGTCATACAATGTCCCTGGCTGCGCGCCACGCCCACCTCTACATCATGAATATCCTCAACAGTATAATTCTCCACCCCCTGCTTCTCCTTGATCAGCCAGTTGAAAGATCCGCTGCCGATGCATTCTCCCCGAAAACGCCCGTTCAGCATAGGACCACCCGGAACCACGATAGCAGGCAGGTTCACACTGCAGGCCCCCATGATCGTGGAAGGCGTGGTCTTGTCACAGCCCGTCAGCAGCACCACCCCATCGAGGGGATTGGCCCGGATACTCTCCTCCACATCCATGCTGGCCAGGTTACGGAAAAGCATGGTAGTAGGACGCATTACCGTCTCACCCAGCGAGACCACAGGGAACTCCACGGGAAAACCACCCGCTTCCAGCACACCCCGCTTTACAACCTCGGCAAGGTCCCTCAGATGGCCATTGCACGGCGTCAGCTCGCTCCAGGTATTACAGATGCCTATCACAGGCCTGTTCACAAAATAATCGTCGGGATAACCCTGGGTACGAAACCAGCTCCGGTGAACAAATCCCATCTTGTCTGATTTGCCAAACCAGTCGAAACTTCTTAACTTTTTTTCCATACCACGTTTATTTATCCCACCACACCCGCGTGCTCAGCTTATCAGCCCCCTGCTGCGAGATCGCCTCATTCACATTGGTGGTATTCACGCTTAGCTCCGAAGTAGGATAGGTAAGCCTCCTGATAAATGTGCCGTTGGGGACATCCGGGTTATTGGGCTGTCCGTAAGGGTTCGGCGTCAATGCGGGGTATCCGCTTCTCCTGAAATTGGCAAACGCCTCGGGACCATTCAAAAAAGAAGCGATCCAATATTGGGTATTGATGTCCTCCAGTTCCGAGCCCGCCGTCAGCGGATGAGCAGCTGCAAAATTATCCCGGTCCCCGCCGGCCACAGCACATCCTGGATCATACGCCGCCATCTGGTCCATATGCGCCTTGATGCCATCCGAAAAATATTGATCCGCCGTGCCGCTGGTGATCCATCCCCTGAAACGGGCCTCGGCCAGCAACAGGTTCGTCTGCGCCGCAGTCACCAGGAACACGGGCGAAGAGATCTTCACCATCCTCCGGCGATCCACCTGGCTGTAATCATAAAAGCTCGCCAGACCATCCGCCTGAACAGCACCCACGATCGATCCGTTATCATAACCCACCGGCATGCCGATCTGCTTCGTAGGGTCCGTGGTGCCCGCAGCCACCGTTTGACCGGCTCCGCTGGACGCACCCACATACCGTATGGCAATGGATTGCAGACGGGGATCATTCGCACTTTTCAAAACATCCACAAAAGGCTTGGTTAAATAAAAATTCGCCGCCTCGCTGCCGTTGAGCGTACTTCCGATAGGCTGGGTAAAGTTGGCGTCATGCCGTATATAGGCATTGTCCGCATTGGCCGTAATGACACCCCCCGCAACCGCCGTCTGCACCGCGCTTTGTGCTTTGGAAGCATCTATCTTGCTGAGCCGCATGCCCGCCCGCAACAACAGGGAATAAGCAAACTTCTTCCATTGACCTATATTGCCCGCGTACAGCACATCTCCCGTTTCGACGGCGCCCCCCGCATCCAATGCCGCCGCAGCATCCGTCAGCTCCTGGATGATCTTCGGATAAATGTCCTGCTGCAGATCGTATTTCGGGAAAAGGATCTGGTCCGAAAACCCGGCGCCGCCTTCCGTATACGGGATATCGCCATACTCGTCCGTGAGGACCATAAAGACATACGACTGGTAGATACGGACCATGTTGTACATGTTCTTCCTTGCGGCATTGTCCTTTGACCGCATCAGGGCATCATGCGTATTCTTGATCACGCCCTGATAATAGGCCGTCCACAAATTCGCCGTGGTCACATCCCGGCTGTCCTGGTTGAAATTCGCACCCGCCAGCACCCCGCCGTTGGGCGTTACCATCTGCTGTACGATGCCGATATCGAATACCAGCGATTTTACAGGGAATGACGTGTTGATAATGGCCTGGTTCAACAGCAAGGCCGGGTCAAGCGAAGTGGGATTCGTCCTGTTCACGTTCAGGTCCGACAAACCCTTGTCACAGCCCGCCATCACCATCAAAAAAATTCCCAAAAAACTATAGCTTGCAATCTTTTTCATGATCAAAAGGTTTAGAATTTAACATTCAGGTTCAATCCAAGGCTCCGGGTGGTAGGCAGGCCGGGTGATTCAAGCCCCACCTGGTTATCGGAACCAAAACCAAATGTCTCAGGGTCGATATTGTCCACCCATTTCTTGATCAGCAGCACATTGTTGGCGACAAGGTCCAGCTTCAGTCCCTTTACAGGCCATTTGGCAGGAACGTATTTCGTAAGATCATAACCCAGGCTGACCTGACGCAGCTTCCAATACCCGCCATTATAGATCACCGGCTCCACTATCTGCTGCGAGCGAAGATGCTCCCAATACGTCTGCACGGGCGCCACCGCGTTATTGGGATTGCCGCCCCCATCCACACCCGCACCTTTTACACCCCCTTCACGTCCTACCAGCGTCATTTTGTGCAGACCATGCCGCACCGCATTGAAGTTGGTGCCGGAAAGCACCTTGCCGCCCAGCTTATAATCGATAAACACACTTAGGGTCAGCCCCCTGTAATTGAACGTATTCAAAAAACCGCCTACCCATTTGGGCAATGCGCTGCCAAACAGCACAAAGTCGGAGGTACGCTGCGGGAGACCGTTCGACTGGAATATCATTTGCCCCTTGGCATCACGCGCATATCCATAACCCGCTATCTGCCCGATCTCCTGCCCCACCACCTGCCTGGTCTCACCGTTAAAGACATGCGTGCCCGTAGTGATACGCTCGCCCGGTTTACTGGTGATGATGCTCAGCACCTTCGTCTTGTTATAGGAAGTATTGGCTGTAAATTCCCATTTGAAGACCCTGCTTTGCACAGGCACCAGGTTCAGCATGGCCTCAAATCCATAATTGCGGCTTTTACCGCTGTTGATAGGCGTATTCAGATAACCCGATGCATCCGAGATCTGCACTGACACGATCTGGTCGCTGGTGATCTTCCGGTAAGCCGCCAGGTCTATATTTACGCGGTTGTTGAACATACGCAGCTCCAGGCCGACCTCCGTTTCCGCTACACGGCTGGGTTTCAGCCGGGGATTGGGCAGCGTGGTGCCCGTAGTCCCGTTAAAGATATTGCTCGTACCCACCGGCACCGGCACGCCGTTGGGGTTATTGATAAAATTGGCGTTGACCGTATAGAACAGCTGGTCTGCATACGGCGCCACATCGCCGTCGCTGCCTACCTCGGCATATCCCACCCGCACCTTGCCAAAGTCCAGCCAGCCGACATGCTGCAGATGTTCCGAGAATACATAGCTGCCCGAAACAGATGGATATAAAATGCTCCTGTTCTCCGGCGAAAGCGTGGAGAACCAGTCGTTACGCACCGTACTATTCAGATAGAACGTCCTTTTCCAGTTCAGCTCCGCGGCGCCATACAGCGAATTGACCCCCTGCTCCGTCAGCGTATACACAGGGTCCTTCGCCCTTCCGTTCTGCACCGTATATAAACCCCTGATGATAAAATCCGTCACCACCACATTGTTGATGTCCGATCGCTTACGCATACGGTTGCCGCCCGCATTCACATTCACCTCCAGGTCACCGAGCTTCCTGTTGGCGTTCACCAGGAGATCTAAATTGGTTTCACGGAACCGCCGGGATTCCTGCGTATATACCCCGTTTACAAACCCCGGAGGCGCAGCCGCCCTCGAAGCCTGACCCGTGGGGAAATTATTGACGTCTTCATCACGGCTCCAGTAATCCTGTCCAAATCGGCCTTGTATGCTCAGCCACGGCAGGATATTATATTTCAGGGCCACATTCCCAAAGATCCTGTCCCGTTTGATGTTGTGGAATTGCTCCGCCAGCACCCAATAAGGATTGGTACGGTTGGTAAACCTGGACCAGGGATATTCGTTTCCCGCCGCATTATATTTGTTGGCATCCAGCACGCTCAACGGCATGGACGTCGACAATGCCATCAAGGTAGTGGGTATCGAATTATCCTGGTTGGTGATATTCGGCGGGTTCTTATTGTATTCCCTGGAATAATTGACATTGCCGGATAAGGTCAGCTGCTCAGACAGGTTATAGCTAAAACCCAGGTTCATGCTCTTGCGGTTGAATGTATTGTTCGGCATGATGCCCTTGTTATCCGTATTGTTCAGCGAAAGACGCATACCTCCTTTGTCACCGCCGGTCTCAAAAGCCACTGTGTTCGCGACATTCTGACCATGACGGTAAAACTTGCCGATACGCTTTCCCTGATATTCATAAGGAACAGTCAGGTTATCAAATAATACCTGTGTCATGCCCGGTGCAAACTTTTCCCCAAACGACCATTCTCCGGACGTCGGGTTCGGCGTTGTTGGCCGCACGCCATTTTCACCTTGCCCGTACTCCGTCTGATAATCAGTATAGTCCAACGGCGTATCATTCGTATAATTCAGGTTGTAAGTGACCCCGGTACCCTTCACTTTCCCTCTCGTCTTTGTCGTGATCATGATCACGCCGTCCTTGGCCCGCGAGCCATAAAGCGCCGAGGCCGGCGCCCCCTTTAATATCGTCATGCTCTCGATATCGTCCGGGTTGATGCTCGAAAGCCCGTCGCCGCCGTCCGCATACACCCCGCCGCCTTTTACGGATATCACATTGTCATTGAAATTGGTATTGTCCACCGGCACGCCATTGATGACTATCAACGGGTTGTTCTGTCCCGACAGCGATGATTGGCCCCTGATGCGGATCTTTGAAGTACCGCCCGGCCCCGAACCCAGCGAAGAAATATTTACCCCCGCCACCTTTCCCTGCAAAGCATTCATTACATTGCTGGTGCGATTCACCGTCAGCTCCTCGGGTTTAACGTTGGTGGCCGCATAGCCCAACCCCCTGGACTGCCGTTTGATACCCAGGGCCGTTACGATCACCTCGTCCAGGTTCCTGTTGTCACCCGGCATCGTTACATTCACCACCGAACGCCCTGAAATGCTTACCTCCGTGACCCTGTACCCTACCGAAGTAAAAACAAGCGTGGCATTGCTTGCCACGGATAGGCTGTACCTGCCGTCATTGTCCGTGGTAGTTCCCTGCGAAGTACCTTTTACGACCACGGAAACACGGGAAAGCTTTACACCCGATTCATCCGATACAGTACCCTTGACAGTTTGAGTTTGTGCATGAGTAGCAGAAAATAATAAAAGAAGGAAAAAAGTCAGCCATAGTCTGGACGACCGGCCGTTGGAGTGTTTTTTCATATAGCCAGTTGTTTTGATGAGTAATCGTTCGGACAACAAATTATCCGGTATTACATTCAAAAACTTCCAAAATAAAACTGTGTTGAATTTTGTACATGACTGACCGATAAATTTCTTTTCTTTATAGACGCTCCGCAACATGGCCATATGAATCAATTTGTGCTACAACAAGGTAAATCGGCAGAATTGCGTCTATTCCCGCATATTCTGGAAGTAGGCATGAAAAAGAACGGATCGATCCAGCTCAATACTTTTCTAACGACAGCTACGGATGGCGTCAGGATATATTATATAATAGAAGGGAAGTTCGAATGGCGCATCGACCACCGGCCCTGTATCGTTTATCCCGGGGATGTAGTCCTCATCCTGCCCGGCGCGCCATTCGGCAGCGACAACGGCATACTGGAGATCGGCTCCTTCACCTGGATACACCTGCACATGCAAAAGCCGGCAAAAGGCCATATGCTGCCGGGTAAATGGAGCGGCCTGTCCGAGAACGAAGGCGTCGCCATCGGTAAGATATTGTCATTGAACAGTTCGCCCGTACTGTCCAGGTTCGGCGAAGCAGGTAAGATACTAAAATGCATACACACCGAGCTGTATGGCCAGGAGATCGGCTACCAGGCGCGCGTCAATCACCAGGTAGTCGAGCTGCTGATACAGGCCACACGGCAAATGACCAGGCAAAACCACTCCGGCCGCGACTTCCCAAAAACATTCATGCACCTGGAAGAGATGCTGCGAAAAAACCTGGCGCACCAATGGACCGTGGAAGAAATGGCCGCACTGGTAGGACTGGGCACTACCCTTTTCAACGAAAGGGTCAAAAGCTATTCAGGCTTTTCACCCATCAACTACCTGATCAATATCCGTGTCTCCGAAGCCATCAAGCTGTTGAGAAAGCCGGAGATCAGCGTCACCGACATAGCGCTGGACACAGGCTTTTATTCGTCACAGCATTTTTCGACAACATTTAAAAAGCTGACAGGCTTCCGGCCCAGCGAATTCAGGAAAAATCATTTACGTAATAAATAATCGTTAGAAAATGAGGTGCATCATAACAATCGAGCTGGGAACGTACGGGGTAAGGGTATTCGCCTTCGACCTCGACGGCCATGTCATTGGTTCGATGAAGGGCTACCACCCTACATTCCATACCGAACCCGACAAGAGCGAACAAGACCCCGAACAGATATTCATCACCACCCTGTACCTCCTGAAAAATCTGCTGAACGAATATATACACCCAAAAAAACACAAAGTTGTCTGCATCTGCTTCAGCGCCTCCATGCACAGCGTGCTCGCCGTCGATAAAAATGGCAACCCGCTCGGCTATGCCATTACCTGGGCCGATAACAGGGCAAAAAAAGAAGCCCAGGAGCTACGCAGCTCCTTTCTCGGCAAAAGCCTGTATGCAGCTACGGGCACGCCTATCCACCCCATGTCCCCCCTGCTGAAAATAGCATGGATCAGGCGCCACGATAAAGAACGATTCAGGCTCACCAGCAAATTCCTGTCCATCAAAAGCTATATCGTCCACCAGCTGACAGGGGAATACATAGTGGACTACAGCATCGCCTCGGCCACCGGCCTGCTGAATATCCACACCGTCGCCTGGGAAGCCGATGCCTTGAAATATGCAGGCATCACATCCGCCAAAATGCCCGACTTGGCGCCCGTGTTTACCAGCGCCGGCCGGCTGAAAAAAGCTTATCAGCAATCCCTGGGCCTGCCCGCCGAAACAAAAATCCTCATCGGCTCCAGCGACGGCATCCTGGCTACCCTGGGCGATGGAATAAAAGGTGAAGGAAAGGCCACCATCACCATCGAGGACAGCGGAGCGGTAAGAGTGATGGGCCCCGCCGTATTAAAGGACGAGAATATGCGTTTCTTCAACTACCTGCTTACCGAAGATTGCTACGTCTCCGGAGGACCAACCAATAATGCCGGGAATATCTTCGAATGGTTCACCCGGCAATTCGGGGAGTTCAACAATCCGTATGATATGGAGAACAGCATGCAGCAGCTGATTGAAGAAGCGTCAAAAGTACCGGCAGGCTCGGATGGCCTGCTGTTCCTTCCCTACCTGCTGGGTGAACGGGCCCCCATCTGGAACGCTGATGCCCGGGGCGCATATTTCGGGTTGAACATCAAGCATGAACGAAAACATTTCGTAAGGGCTACCATCGAAGGCCTGATGTACGAAATATACAGCATCGGAAAAACCCTCGGCGAACAACGCAATATAAAAAGCCTCTCCGTCAATGGCAGCTTTGGCGCCATTCCATTTTGGACGCAAATGATCGCCGATATGTTTGACAGACCCGTGCGCCTGCGACAGCGATCGCACAGCGTAAGCTATGGCGCCTACCTGTTAAGCGCCACCGAAATGGGTATCTACAAATCGCTGGACGAAGCAGCCCGCACTGTCGAGCTGCCCGATGTATACAAGCCGGATAAACAGCGCCATGCCGTATACGCCGGCTACTTCGGCATTTTTGAAAAGCTGAGCTCCAAGCTGTCCGATGAATTCAAGGCCATCGCCGCCCTGCAGCAGCAACATTCACCCGTAAACGATAAAAATCATGACCATGACACCATCTCAAAAATTTCTGACAAAGCTGGGACTGAAAGATCCTGAACCCGCCGTCGAGGCAGCCATACATGATCTTCATAAAGCTTCCGGGACCAACCGCCGGTCTTTCCTTAAAAGATCGGCTCTCGGCGGCATCGCTCTCGGTAGCGCCGGCATCTTCGCCCCCATCGAAGACGTCATCGCCCAAAGCACGCAGAAGGTTAGCCGCTATTCCAGCCCGTCCGACCTGAAGATCACCGATATGCGGTACTGCATTATCCAGAACGTCGGCCGCACCCCCATCATTCGCATCGATACCAACCAGGGCATCTACGGTCTGGGCGAAGTACGCGACGGCGCCGACGAACGGTACGCCCTGATGCTGAAAAGCCGTATACTGGGACAGAATCCCTGCAATGTGGAAATGCTGTTCAAGACAGTACGCCAGTTCGGCGGCCCCGCCCGGCAAGGCGGCGGCGTATGTGCCGTGGAAATGGCCCTGTGGGACCTTTGCGGAAAAGCTTATAACGTACCCGTATGGCAATTGCTGGGAGGAAGATATCGCGACAAGGTACGCATCTATGCCGATACCCCCGAAGCGCCCACCTTCGAAGAGTTCAAGGCAAGGGTTAAGCACCGCATGGAAGAGCAGGGCATGACCTGGTTGAAAATGGATATCTCCATCGGCGAGGTAAAAGACAAGGAAGGTTCCCTGGTGAACAGCAGGTTCTGGGGCAAAAACCTGGCCCAGTGGCAAGGCGGCTATATGGACTACGCAAATACCAAGCACCCTTTCACCGCCATCCAGATCACCGAAAAAGGGCTGGACGGTATGGCGCAGATCGTCAGCGACGTACGCTCCGTAGTGGGATATGAGATCCCCCTTTCCAGCGACCATTACGGCCATTTCGATCTGAACAACGCCATTCGCTGGGGAAAAAAAGTAGAACCCTTCCGCCTGGCCTGGCTGGAAGATATGGTGCCCTGGCAATACACCGAGCAATATAAAAAAATGGCCGACGCATTGGAAACTCCCGTATTGACCGGCGAGGACATATATTTACTCAGCGGCTTCAAACCCCTCATCGACGCAGGCGCGGTAGACATCGTACACCCCGACCTGGCCACAGCCGGCGGCATCCTCGAAACCAAACGCATCGGCGACTATGCCGAAGAAAAAGGAGTGGCCATGGCCATGCACTTCGCCGGCAGCCCCGTATCATTCATGGCCAACGTGCATTGCGCCGCCGCCACACAGAACTTCCTCGCGCTGGAGCACCACTCGCTGGACAACGAATGGTGGGAAAGCCTGGTCAAAACGACGGACGGACGCAAGCTGTTCGAAAAAGGATACGCCAACGTGCCGCTCACCGCTCCCGGTCTCGGTATCGAGCTGGTGGAAGGAGAGATCAAAAAACATCTGCTCCCCGCCGACAAGTCTTATTTCGAACCGACACCCCAGTGGAATGACGTCCGTTCGCATGACAGACAATGGAGCTAAATACAAAAAACTATTCCTATGCGCCTGACAAAACTTTATCTGCTTACAGCCTTATCCTTCGCTCTCCACCACGAGCTGCAAAGCCAGCAGATCACCCGTGATCAGCTGATGGCCCTGACACCGGAATGGAAAGGGGAACGCTTCGCGGACGGAAGACCAAAAGTACCCGACAGCATTCTGGATCGTATGAAGCTCGTGACCCTCGAAGAAGCCTGGGCAGTGCTAAAGGACGAGAATTATAAGCACCAGTACGATGGCGAATGGAAGACCATCAATCCAGACAGCGTGCTGGTAGGCCGCGCAGTGACGGCCATCTTCATGCCCGGCCGTCCGGACATACACCGCGTCATCGACAAATTCGGCATACGGGACAAAAGAGTAAAATCTCAAAACTCCTGGCCCATCGATCTCCTGCAAAAACGCGATGTGTACGTGGTGGATCAATTCGATGCCTATGAGGACGGCCCCACCATCGGAGACAATCTTGGCAACTCGATCTATGCAAAAACAGGCAACGGTATTGTTTACGACGGGGCCATACGCGACATCAAAGGGCTGAAAGAGATCGGGTCCTTTACTTCCTTCTTTCGCAGCTACCACCCTTCACACCACCTGAATAACCCGGACGGCGAGCTGAACACCACCCTTGTCGGCATCAACCAACCTACACGCATAGGCAAAGCCACCGTCATGCCCGGTGATGTGGTCCTGGGCCGCGACGGCGGCGTCATCTTTATCCCGCCCCACCTGGCGGAAAAAGTAGTAAGGACATCTGAGATCATACGCCTGCGCGATAGGTTCGGCCACCAGCGGCTGCGCGAAGGGAAATATACACCCGGACAGATCGACTCGCGCTGGAGCGACGAGATAGAAAAGGATTTCTCCCAATGGCTCAATGAACACTCCCAAAAACGCACGCAATGAAAAATATTACCTCACGAAGATCATTTCTGACCAGGACCGCCGCGGCAGCGGGAGCCGCCCTGACATCTATGGCGCCACTGTCCTCCTTTGGCCAGGCCTACCAACAGTCCATCCACCGGACCCCGAAGGCATCTCCCCCCTCCAACCTGAAGATCACCGATATAAAATGCGGTTATATCCAGGGCAGCCTGTTCGTAAAGATCTATACCAACCAGGACATCTGGGGATGCGGGGAAGGCGTGGATGCCATCCCCGGCACCTACTACCTGGTAAAAAATTTTGGCGAACGCATAAAAGGAAAAAGTCCTTTGAACGTACACCGTCTCTTTGAGGACATCCGCAAATCAGGCTTTTTCCAGGGAGCGCAGTCCGGCATGTACGTAGCCGTGCTCTCGGCCATAGAGGCCGCTCTCTGGGACCTGGCAGGCAAGGCGCTGAACCTGCCCGTATACCAGCTGCTGGGCGGTAAGTTCCGGGACAAGGTGCGCGTATATTGCGACACTGCCTTGTACCAGCGCAACCTGCCTACGCCCGACGACTTCGCCGAGGCAGCCGCAAAAGCAAAAAGCATGGGCTTCAACGCCATGAAATTCGATCTCGACCAGGCCAACGATCCCCACAAATACGACAGGTATAACTGGACAGCGAGCCCCGCGGAGTTGCAGCGCATGTACGATCAGCTGTCCGCCGCGCGAAAAGCAGTAGGCCCCGACATCGACATCTGCGCCGATATGCACGGCCGTTATGACGCCGTAACCGCGCAAGCCATCGCAAAAAGACTGGAACCCCTAAACCTGATGTGGCTGGAAGAGCCGATACCCGCAGAGAACGTAGAAGCATACAAGCTGATAACCCAATCGACAAACACACCCATCTGCGCCGGCGAGAACCATTACCTGGCCTACGGGTTCAGAAGGATGATGGAAATAGGCGCCGTGGACATCGTCATGCCCGACCTGCAGAAATGCGGCGGCCTGGGAGAAGGCCAGCGCATAGCCAACCTGGCTGATCTGTACTACGTCCCCTTCGCCCCCCATATGGTAGCCTCCTTCCTGGGCGCCATGGCCACCACCCATGTCTGCGCATCCGTCCCCAACTTCCTGATCATGGAATGGCAGTCATACTTTCATACACAACCCATGTTCAAAGAGATTGTCACCTACGACGGCGAATGGGTAAAAGATAGCTTTATCACCTTATCTGACAACCCGGGTATTGGAGTGGAGATCAATGAGACCGGTATGAAGAAATACGCCATACCCGGTGTACCGTTCTTTGAATAATGGTAGTACATTTAACCCTATGATCCGGATAACCACCATCATCGCCGCCGCCATCCTGATGACGGCACAGCCCGTCGGGGCACAAACCCCTGCAGTACCCGACCTCCTCCAACCCCTGGACAGCGTATCCCTGACAGGCTATGTGGGCAAAAAGCTGGATGCCTCCTATGAACATCGCATACTGGCACAGGATGCGGACAGGCTGGTGGAAGTATTTCGCCACCGGACGGAATCACGATGCTGGCAAAGCGAATTCTGGGGAAAATGGTTTACCTCCGCCGTGCTGGCCTACAGGTACAAGCCGGAACCAAGGTTAAAAAAACTGCTGGACCACACAGTCGCCGACCTCATATCCACCCAATCGCCGGACGGCTACATCGGGAATTATACAGAGGCAAGCAGACTGGAACAATGGGATATATGGGGAAGGAAATATTGCATGCTGGGACTGCTCGCCTGGTACGATCTCACCGGCAGCACCCAAAGCCTGCAGGCGGCATCGAAGCTGGCCGGCAACCTCATTGCAGAGCTGACAAAGAAAGGTGTACTCCTCGTAAAAAAAGGCAACCACAGGGGCATGGCCGCCTCCTCCATCCTGGAACCCATGGTGCTCCTGTACACCCGGACAAAAAACGCCCGCTACCTGGCCTTTGCGGAAGAGATCGTAAGACAGTGGGAAACACCCGACGGTCCGCAGCTGATCTCTAGATCTTCGATAGACGTAGCAAAAAGGTTCCCCAAGCCAAAAAGCTGGTTTGGATGGGAACAGGGGTCAAAAGCCTATGAGATGATGTCCTGCTACGAAGGGTTGCTGGAACTATACAGGGTCACGGGAAACAGCGCTTACAGGACAGCGGTAGAAGAGACCTGGCAGAATATACAGGAGAAGGAAATAAATATCACAGGCTCGGGGTCCAGCGTCGAATGCTGGTTCGAAGGCGCCGCCCTGCAAACCCTGCCCGTCAGCCATTACCAGGAGACATGCGTGACAGCTACCTGGATCAAGCTGAACCAGCAGCTCCTCCGGCTGACAGGCGATCCGAGATACGCGGATGCCATCGAAAGAAGCCTGTACAATGCCCTGCTGGGCTCCATGAAAGAGGACGGCTCCACCTGGTCGAAATATACACCGTTGGAAGGCCGGCGCCTCCTAGGTGAAGAGCAGTGCGGCATGGGTATCAACTGCTGTATCGCCAGCGGCCCGAGAGGCCTGTTCACCATTCCTTTCACCACCGTCATGCGCCGCAATAATGGTCTCCAGGTGAACTTCTTCATACCCGGCTCATACACCGCCCGGACACCATCCGGACAGAACATAACGCTTACCCAGGTCACGGACTATCCCGCTTCCGGGACCACTACCATCCGGCTAAACATGACCAAAAGTGAAGAATTCACCCTGGACATAAGGATCCCGGCCTGGAGCGCCCGGTCGCAATTGACCATCAACGGACAGCCTGTCGCCAACCCCACCCCCGGCACATTGGCGAGTATCAAAAGGAAGTGGAAAGCAGGAGATGAGGTCACGCTGGTGACGGATATGAGAGGCCGCATCGTTACATTGGGAGACCATCCCGTCTGCAAGGCCATCATGACAGGCCCCATCGTCCTGGCAAGGGACGTGCGGCTGGGTGGTCCCGATGTGGACGACGTGCTGACGCCCCTGACTGATACAGCCGGATACTTCCCGCTTGAACCTGTAAACGACAGGAACAAAGAGACATGGATAGAGTACAAAGGCGCCTTTCTCGTCGAATCAGACAACGCCGGCCGGGAAAATAAAGAGATGATCCCTCTCTGCGACTACGCATCCGCCGGCAAAACGTACGACGACAAGTCCCGCTTCAGGGTCTGGCTGGAACAAAATTTCAACCCCGCAAAATAACTTCTGTCAATCCCGCCGGGTAATAAGGCGAACGTCTCGTCCACGCATGCGCCGCCCTGTTATGCTTCAACGTCTTCATATAATTGCCCAGTGTCGTCACCACCCTGATGGTCAGATAATTATCCCCTGCTGCAAAAGCATCCGTGATCTCATAAAGGTGCTCCCCGTACCATCTTACACCCAACCGGCGCCCGTTCATCTCCAATGTCGACACATCCCGCAGATGTCCCAGATCCAGCCAGGTCCGGCCATTCAGCTTGTCCATCCTGAACATCCCCCTGTATTCGATGGTCCCCGCAAAAGAATTCCACTCCGAATCCTCTCCAAATGCCTGCAGTTCCTGCAACGTCACCGTCTTTGACACCCCGTTCACATGATGAAAGGTCACCTCCCACGGCCCCTTCACCTCCACTCCTCCTGACCGCACCCCATCTCTTGCGCCCAAAAGCGCATCCATCGCAACCACTTCATCTCCTTTTATTCCACCCCTCTTGCCCACCCTGCCCTCAAAATCCCCAGCCCCTTCCCCAAACACCACCAACCTCGACTCCACCGGTCCAAGGGTCATCTCCCTTTTCCCTCCTAAAGTCTT
>DASZVM010000570.1:0-2979 GCA_035547295.1 Puia sp.
AGACGATCATGGAGGTGAACCTCACCAAACCCATATTGCCAAAGTCCACCGTTGTCTTTAACATGCAGTTCGAAGCGCAGGTGCCTTTGCAGATACGCCGGAGCGGAAGGGACAACCCCGAAACAGGAGTGCGCTATTCCATGAGCCAGTGGTATCCCAAGATATGTGAATACGACTATGAAGGATGGCATCCCACGCCCTATGTAGCCCGGGAATTTTATGGGGTCTGGGGCGACTATGACGTAAAGATCAATATCGATAAGACCTATATACTGGGCGGCACGGGCTATCTGCAGAATGCCGCGCAAATAGGGTATGGTTATGAAGCGCCCGGCGTAAAGGTCGTGCGTCCCGCGGGTGATAAGCTTGTATGGCATTTTACGGCGCCCAACGTACATGATTTTATGTGGGCCGCCGATCCCCAGTACCATCACCTTGTCCGTCACGCGGCCGGCGGGCTTACCATCAATGTCCTATACAAGAATAAGGACAACGACCCCAAGCAGGACACCTTGTGGAAGACGCTGGCGGATGCGGCAGTGACCGTATTGCCTTATATCGAGAAGACCTTTGGGAACTATCCCTATAAGCAGTATTCCTTTGTGCATGGTGGTGACGGCGGCATGGAATATCCCATGAGCACCCTGATCAAAAGCCCCAGTCTGGGGACAGCCTTTCACGAATGGATGCACAGCTGGTACCAGGGTATGATGGGCACCAATGAATCCTTGTATCCCTGGATGGACGAGGGTTTTACCACCTATGCCGAAGGCAGGGTGTCCGGCTGGTATTATGAACACGAGCTGGCCCTTCATCCTGAAAACCTGGGACTGAAAGACCTGGTGGATAAACGGCATGCCCAGCTGCCTGTAAACCAGGGTCCATCCTATGATTCTTATTTTGACCTGGAGCGCAGCGGCTACCAGGAGCCTCTCACGACACACGCGGACCATTATAATACGAACCTTGCCTATGGCATCGCCAGCTATTCCATGGGCGCCATTTTCCTGGAGCAGCTGGGTTATATCGTCAGCGACTCCGTGCGGGATAAGATATTGCTGGAGTACTACCGCGAGTGGCGGTTCAAGCATCCGAACGCTGCCGATTTTATGCGGGTGGCGGAGAAGGTCAGCGGTCTGCAGCTGGACTGGTACAAGGAGTATTGGATCAGCACCGTCAAGACCATCGATTATGCCATCGACAGCCTGTGGGAGGAAAATGGGAAATCGAAAATAAGACTCCGTATGGTGGGGGCAGTACCCATGCCCATCGATGTGCTGATGACGTATAAGGACGGCAGTAAGGAAATGGCCTATATACCTCAGTACTCCATGTTTGGCGGCAAGCCCGTGGAAGACCATACCATTCCTACTACGCAGTATGAACCCTGGAAATGGACCAGTCCCACGTATACGTTCGAGACCAACCGGCGGCTGCTGGACCTCCGGGTCATCGAGATCGACCCTTCACAAAGGATGGCGGATATAGAGAGAAAAAATAACAAGCTGGAGCTGAAGTGGTAAAAGGACTACTTTAATATCTCTCTCAGCTTGCTTCTTAATGCCTCTCCCCGCAGATACTGCGCTATGATGATCCCACCGGCATCGATGGGGAAGCTGGAAGGATATTTATTGATGCCATACATGATGACGGCTTTCCAATACGCTTTCCGGTCATCGGCTGCCACCCCCAGTATCTCGAAGCCCTTGTCTTTGAATTCATGGTAGATCTTTACCAATTCAGGGTTGCCCTGCCGGCAGGGACCGCACCAGCTGCCCCAGAATTCCAAAAGGAGGAGTTTGCTTTTGAGATCCGAGACGCTGACATTCCTGCCTGCTGTATCCGGCTGCGTAAAATCCACATACCTGTCGCCCACCTTTATATCCTTTAGAACGAACCGGAGGTTCGTTGGCTGGGGCGCAGATCATCACGACGGATTATTACAGAAAAAGCACGCACTTCAGGTCAGATTATGTAGTGAGCTTTGACGGGGGGAATAAATATCTGAGATTGAATCCCGTGAAAAAATAAAAAGACGGATGCGTACCCGTCTTTTATATGAGTGAGATAAGGTAAAATGACTAATGCATTTGATTCTCTGAGCAGCCCCCGAAGGGCAAAGGTAGATGCCCCCGGAGGGTAAAACAATACCACTTTATGGTAGTTTTAATGTATTGACAGCCTTAGCGGCCGTAGAATTTGTTGATGGCCTCCACCCGATTGTTCACATGTAGTTTTTCGTATATGTGATATACATGTTTGCGTACGGTTTCCTGGCTGATAAAGAGGCGGCCAGCTATTTCTTTGTATAGCATGCCTTTAGCCAGCAGTTCCAGGATCTCGTTCTCCCTGTTGGAGAGGATGCTGATGGATTTTCCCTGGGAGGTGGTTTCGATGGGGTCGGCTGCGGCTGTCCGGACCTGGAAAGCGTTGACCACTTTGCGGGCGATCTGGCTGCTCATGGGAGCGCCGCCTTCGTATAGTTCCCGGAGGGCGTCCAGCAGTTTGCCGGGGGCGGTCTTTTTGAGGATGTAGCCATTGGCGCCGGCCGTCAGGGCTTCAAATATCTTTTCATCTTCTTCATAGATGGTACACATCATAAAGAGGATCTCGGGGTGAAGGGGTTTCAGCTGCCGCACACAATCAATCCCACTTTCTCCGTTGCCCAGGTTGATATCCATGAGCACGACATTGGGGTTTGCGAGAGGTATTTTCTGCAGCGCCTCTTCCGCGTCCTGAAAGCTGCCGGCCAGGGTATAGCCTTCCGCCATGAGGATGATCTGCTCGAGAGCAGAGCGGATATCCTTGTTATCATCTACAATACAGACAGAAATATTCATATAGCAAAGTTGAGCTCCTTTAGCGATAAAAAAATACCATTTTGTGGTAGTTTTTAGGGTTACTGGGTAGTCGGGCTGGCCGTGGAAGGGGGTAGGGCGGTCCTGGAGGGGTGAAAGGGGGTTATTGATGGGATAGGCA
>DASZVM010000571.1:0-7701 GCA_035547295.1 Puia sp.
CCGGCCTTTCTATTTATACTTACTTCGATCCTCAATAAGGCAATATAAACGTATACGTCTTTTCAGCCTGCCACACCAATTTGAAATAGTAGGTCCCATCACCGGGACAGCCAGTCGGCGATCCATTGGCATCCAGACCAAAGGTGATCGTCGTCGTCACTGCCGGGCGGATAATTTTTACTTCTCCCTGGGTAAGCCTCCAACTGCATGCCTGATCGATCACCAGCGCCTGTGTGATCTGGGTTACAAAATCATTACCCCAGCGGTTGGTTCCCCATTCTGAAATACCTGTGTTGTTACCGTCGGTATGCAGCCCCGTGGTCGTAATAACCGCGTTTTGGTTTACTACAGTATACACACGCTGACGGGCGACATGCCAGGTACGCTTGGCGCCATTATCAAACGTGATGGACATATCATCGCTGGTGACTGTGTGCGTGACGCTCTCTATCTTTCCGAGGGCAAGGTCCAGCAGGCTTCCGCCGCTGACATTCGTATAGGTGTGGGTACCGTTGAGCGTAATGCTCTTGTTGTCCCATACACGGGTGATCTTCAGGTTCTGGATGCTCACATTTACAACCGCATTCTTATCCCGCCAATGTGTCCCTGCGGCCCAGGATACCACGACAGTACCGGTACGCTTCCGGTTGCCTGCACAGTTCGTTCCATTATAAGTGATGGTGAGATGATAACTCCCTGCACTGCTGTCAAGAGTGGCGGAAGCATCACAGATGCCGGCATTGCCGATAGGCTTTGCATCATTGGTCACAACCTGATACTTTACGCCGGGATCACTGCTGCTGCCGGAGACGGCAGCCTGACTGCCGAGCATCACGTTCACATCATCGACAACGGCATCGGTCTCGTTGGATACTTGCGTCTGGTCGTCTGATTGGGTTTGAAGGTCCGCGGCGGACTGGCCGGAATTATTATTATTATTACTGTCCTTTTTACAAGCATAGAGAATGCTCATGACAGCGACTGCCGCTCCAATGAGATACAGCGATCTGGTCTTCATACAATACGTTTTAGTTGGTGGTTTTAAAAATGGTTTTATCTGGGACGGATCATTTTATGGATAGTTTAACGGGACATTATATAAATTATTTTTATGTAATTGTTAAGGGCGTATCTAGTAAGAGATAATATATTAATAGTATACCAAACCATTGATTTGAACGTTATTGGCGTGACCCTTAATCCCCGAACCCCTTGATGAGATATATCTTATTGATCGTACTGGTTTTCCATTTCGGACAAACCCGGGCTCAACGCAATTGTAAAAAGAATTCGCCCCTGTTCCGGATCGACCCTCATGAACATCCCCGTTTGTTTACCGACAGACTGGGCAATCATCCTCAATTCCCTTTTCTGCAGCGGGAAAAAGGCGTTACCACACCCAACCTCGTCATCCATTTTGTCAAAGATCCCGGGAGTAAAAAGAAGTACCCCGAAGAGTTCAGGATATTCGATCAACTGCTGAAGGATATCGGATTTGTCCATGGATATAAGGGCCTGCATACTGTGCATGTCAAGAAAAGTTTTGTTCAGGACGGCACCATCGGCAACCTGGGGTTTTACAACCCGGAGAAGCCTCAGTATAATTATATATATGTACGTCTGAACCCCGCAGGGGAAGGGCGTCGCGGTATCCCTGCCTGGAAGATAACAGGCCCTTCGGGATGCTGGTTCTATATATTGCACACCTGTGGCAATGCTTTTTATCCCGGTCATACATCCGACGATTGTTGCAAGGAGATACAGGCCGAGACAAGGATCAACCCATTGGAAATAAAACCACAGGTCGTAGACAGGCCGTTGCGTATAAAGATCAGCTTCTACCAGGGGATGATACTTCCCGCACGCAAGCGTAATGGCAAAGCGGATACCCTTGTTACGCTCCTGCACAGCATCGATACGGTCATGAGCTTTAAGGACACCGCGGGCCGTACCCTTACGATATCGGCGATGGATACCGCCAGAAGGATGATCGTTTGCCGTGACACCGTCATCCAGCTGCGTCCTCGCCTCTTAGCAGATAGCGCCGGAGGGAACCCCGACAGCATACGATATATACTTTCAGATACCACGTATGTCACGCAGCAGAGCAAAGGGGCGACCACCTGTCAAAAAAAATGGGAGATCGCTCTCGACGGAGGGTTCTCTTTTAATTCCATTCCCCGCCCTGACAATACGACTACCCATACCCGTACGGACGGCGGTCACCTGGCAGCAGAGCTGGCGATCTCCCGGATATTCAATCACTGGTTCCAGGCGGGCGTCATGGCATCTTATATTACGTTGTCCTACCAGGATGATGTACCTTATCCCGGCAGCGCCCCCAATACTTATAATACAGTCTTTGTGGGTAAGCCTATCATACCTGTTCAGCTTTTCGGGAAGGCTACCATCGGAGGCCCCTTGCGCTGGCAATCCAATATATCGCTGTCTGCCGGCTGGTCTATCCCTGTAAAAGACCAGATAGAGAACAGTGGTAATACCCTGGCGGTAAAACCGGGTGTAAAAGGCGGTCCTACAGCCGGGTTTAAAATGGGAGTGGCTTATTTCTTCAGCTGTAAGTTCGGTCTGGGACTTACATTTAGCGGACAGTATTTCTCCAACAAGACGGACGCGGACAGCTATCATCTGTTTGCCCTGCCGATCACCCTGGGGATACGGTACAGGTTTTAGGGAAACAGGCCAGGAAGGATTTGATGGATGGAGACTTGGCGGGGAGCTTCCTGTAGTGGTTTTCGGGCCCAATGTAATCCTGTACCTTTGTCTGCAATGGAAAACAATTATATCATTCCCGCCGGCACACGTATCGGTCATGTACATCTGAAAGTAAGCGATCTGCAACGGTCCATCGATTTTTACTGCGGACTCCTGGGATTCCAGCTGATGGTAACCTATGGTACGGAAGCCGCTTTTATCTCTGCGGGCGGTTATCATCACCACATCGGGCTTAACACATGGTATAGCAAAGGCCAGCCTCCCGCCCCTGAAAAGGCGCCCGGGTTATTTCATACCGCTATTCTCTATCCGGAGCGAAAGGATCTGGCCATAGCGCTTCAACGATTGGCAGACGCAAAATATCCCCTCACCGGCGCCTCCGACCATGGAGTCTCGGAAGCGCTTTACCTGGATGACCCAGACGGCAATGGGGTTGAGCTGTATTGGGACAGGCCCCGTGATCAATGGCCAAAGGATGAAGAAGGCAGGCTGACCATGTTTACCCACCGCCTGGATATACAGGGGTTGCTTGGTGAATTGAAGAGGTAAGGATTTACCCCTGCTCCCCTCTGTTATGAAATCATTACCTGTTGTTTAAATTATGGTTATCAGGGCAATACATGATGGCGTCATAATCTTCTCCTTTTTAGATTTGCCGCCAAAATGAAAATTGCTTATGAACCTGCACTTGTCGTTTAAACAAGTTCTTTTCCAGTTATTACTCTTATGCTGTTGTTCAGCAGCCATGGCACAGTCCAGCGGCTCAGGCATCAGCGGTTTTATTTACGAGGACGGAGATAGCAAGCCGCTGGAAGCTGCTACCGTCGTGGTAAAGAACACATCCACCGGCTTTACCTCGTCAACTATTTCCAATAAACAGGGTTATTTTATTTTACGCGACCTGCCGGTGGGCGTGTACAATATAGAAATATCGGCTGTAGGTTTTCAACCTACGGTGATGAAGGACAATAGTCTTAACCTGGGCGACCGGCTGGTGCTTCACAAGGTTACGCTCAGTAAGAGCGCCACTACACTTACTGAAGTCACTGTGCATAGCACCAGCTTTAAAAACAGCGTGGATCGTCTGGGCACCGGCACTGCCGTCTCCAGTCGTGCTTTGCAGAAAATACCCGTAGCCTCCCGCAACTATACAGATCTGATGATGCTGTCCCCGTTGGCGAATGGAGCCTCCCTGGCCGGCGCCAAAGCCGGCGGCACGGGGTATATGCTGGACGGCGTAAGCAATCGCCGCGCGCACTTTTCGGGTACGACGGATGCCGCCTTCTCTATTTCTTCGGAAACCATCCGGGAATTCGAGATATCTACCAACTCTTATGACGTAACCAACGGCCGTGGCTCCGGTGGTGTGGTAAAAGCCATCACCAAGTCCGGCACAAATACTCTGTCCGGCTCTGCCTGGGGGTATTATGGCGCCAACTCCCTGGCCCAGACCAAGGATATCAACGGTAAAAAGCTTACCAGCAAGTATGAGGTAGGTCAGTTCGGCGCTTTGTTAAGCGGTCCCATCATCAAGGATAAGGTCCATTTCCTGGTATCTTACGACCAGTACACCAACACGATCCCCTTCCGGGCGTATGATTTCGACTACAGCGGCGCTACACTGCTGGATGCCGAGCATGCATTGAAGATCGCAAAGGATAGCCTTGACCAGATCGTCAATATCATGGAGAACCAATACGGGTTCCCTGCCAGCAAGCAATACGGTACGATCAATATAAAGCAGGAGACGAGGAATGCCTTTGCCAAGTTCGACTGGATCATCAACAAAAAGAACCTGCTGACCCTGAAATATAACTACCTGCATTTTGTGGATCCCAACAAACTGAAAGGCAGCGGTCTGCTGACCACGCAATACACGGGTGTGGAGATCGACAACGCCGTTATGCTGGGTCTGCGCACGGAATTCTCTCCGAAGCTCACCAATGAGCTCAAGCTGAATTTCAGCACCTATCGGAAGTTCCTGCATTTTGTGAACAACCGGGTGCCGGAAGGATTTGTCAGTGTCAGGACCATTTTCGCTCCAGGCGACACTGTCAATACCCAGGTAGCCTTCGGCAACCAGAACTGGGTGCCGGAAAGAGATGCCAGCGATGTGATCCAGATCGTAGACTACCTGCGCTGGAAAAAAGGCAATCTCAACTTTACCTTTGGTACGGATAACAATATCAACCATATTACGGACCGTCTGTCGCATGACCAGCAAGGGCAGTTCTATTACAACAGCATTCAGGATATGCGTACCAATACACCTTACCGGTTTAACCGGAAGATCCCTCTCAACGGTCAAAATCCCAAGATCAGCGTTCCGCTGATCGAACTGGGTGTATTTGCGCAGATGGAGACCAATCTGCGGCCCAACCTCAACCTGACGGTAGGTCTTCGCTGGGACGGCCAGATCATCGGCAGCCCTCCCACGTACAACCCGCTGCTGGAACATGACCTGGGTGTAAGTACACATGTCGTGCCTTTCGATGCCAAGAATATCCAACCCCGTGTGAACCTGATCTGGGATGTGAACAACGACGGCCGTGATATCGTGAAATGGGGCGCAGGTCTCTTTGCTTCCGAGCTGACAACACAACCCATCACCTTTGCTCATATCGACAATGGGGTAGACTTCCGGCAAGTAGATATTCGTACCAATGTGCCAATCCCCAACTGGACGGCCTATCAGAAAGATTTCAACCTTGTGCCCGGTGTGGATTACTACAATTCACTGCCTACCACGCAGCCCGCTACGGTGCTGGTACTGGACAAACACCTGAAAAACCCGCTGACCTTCAAGACTAACCTGAGCTACTATCATTATTTCTCTAACTGGTTCCGCATGGGAGCCAACCTTTACTTCGACAATACCTGGGATAACTTTTATCTTTATGACATCAACCTTCGGCGCACGCCCGGGTTTGTCACCAATGAAGGTCGCGAGGTATACATGGACCCAGCTTCCATCGACCCCAAGAGCAAGAACCAGGCACCTATCGCCAACTCCCGGATCTCTTCGAACTTCAACCAGGTACGGTATTTCACCAATACCAAATGGTCGTCCAAATACTTCGGTGCTGTCATAGAAGCTGCTGCCCAACTGGGACGCGACGGTTCTTTCACCCTGTCCTATGCAAAAGGCAAAGCAACAGGCACGCCTCCGTATGACAACGGGGACCCCCGCAATGCTAATTTCAGCGTTGGACCATCTTACTGGACGTATCCTTCTTACGGTAAGAACTGGTATAGCGATGGTGACCAGCCGAACAAGATCGTGGCTTTGCTCCTCAGCCCCACTTTTTATGGGTTTAGCATCAGCTCTTCCTTCCAGGCCTATCAGAACGCGCGCTATTCTTCCTTCATCGATAAGGATATCATCGGCGAAGCTAATGACGGTACGGACCTGTCCTATATCTATGATCCGAAGAACCCCAATACACCGGCTGACATCGCTGCAGGCATGAATACATTGCTGAGCAAGACCAGTTCGAACTTCAGAAAGTTCCTGGAGAAGAACTATGGCAAGTTTGCTCCTTACAACGGTGGTCTCATGCCCTGGCGCACACAGTGGAATATGAGCGTGCAATATGAGCTGAAGATAACGGGTACCCACAAGATCAGCCTGCGGTGCGATATCTACAATGTGCTGAACCTGCTGAACAACAAATGGGGCGGGTACACCCAGATCATCAATACGAACCTTTATCAGCTGAACGGGTTTGACCCGAATACGAAATCTTATAAATACACCGTCAACCCGAATGCGGGCGCTGAACAGAAAACTACCGGTTCAGGCTATTCCGTACAGTTCGGAGCACGGTATTCGTTCTGATCTTTTTTAATATTTTACAGGCGGGAGGCTAAGAAGCTCTCCCGCCTTTTTATTATGAAATATCTTTTACTACTGTTCCTGACGGCTGTCCTGGTGCCAGCCCGGAGCCAATCCATCGCTACTGTCGGCCAGCCGTTGCCTGCCTGGCAGGAAGGTTACCTTGACCTTCATCACATCAATACAGGCAGGGGGAATGCCGCATTCTATATTCTTCCGGACGGAACTTCCTTGCTTTTTGATGCGGGTGAACTGGATCCAATGGATGCACGGACTACTTCTAAACGTAATACACCCATCAGACCCGATGACAGCAAGCGTCCATATGAGTGGATCGTCTCCTATATCCAGCGGGTAGGGCCTTTAAAAGAAAAGACCGTCATCGACTATGCCGTTATCTCCCATTTCCATGACGACCATTTTGGCGGCTGGTATCCGGGCGCTCCTGTGTCGAAGAATGGGAAGTTCACCCTTTCGGGTATTACCGGTGTAGGGGACCTCCTTCCCATCCACTGTCTGCTGACCCGGGATTATCGTTATCCCGTGGACCCTTCGGCCCGGTTGAGGTCTGCAGTAGCTGGTGATGGATATGCGAAAAGCTGGAATAATTATATATCATTCCTGGGGTATCGTAAGAGCCAGGGATTACGGGACGGCTTTCTGAAAGCAGGCAGCCGCAGCCAGATACATCTCTTGTATCATCCTGACCGTTTCCCCGGCTGTTTTGTGCAGAATGTAAAATCCGATGGATGGATATGGACGGGTAAGGATAGTTCCGTGCAGCAGCATTTCCCTCCCGTGGATACTGCTGACCGCAAGACCTGGCCGGATGAGAACAGTCTCAGCAATGCGCTGGTCATTCATTATGGTCCCTTTACTTATTATACAGGAGGGGATTGTCCGGGGAATGTCTTTTTGGGCGATGCCACCTGGCGGGATGTGGAGACGCCTGTAGCCAGGGTGGTAGGAGAGGTGGATGTCGCTACGATGGATCATCATGGCAACCGGGATGCCGTCAATGAATTCCAGGTAAAGACCTTTAAGCCTTCCGTATGGATCGAACAGGTGTGGACCGCTGATCATCCCGGTCATGAAGTGTTGATCCGGGTGACCTCGCCTTTGTTATATGCGGG
>DASZVM010000572.1:0-3166 GCA_035547295.1 Puia sp.
GGCCCAATTTACTATATTATCTTTGAAAGCTCACCACCCTATCCTACCGGATCAACTTGTGCGCTCTTTCAAAAGCTTATCCAGGAGATCCAGGGACGACAGCCAGCTGGGATAGGCTCCTGTACGTGTGGCCAATGCCTGGGATACTGTCTGGTGCAATGTAAACTTTGTCGTTATCCCTACTTCCTTCAGGATAACTGTCACGATGGTCTCTGCCGGCCATTCGGGGTCCATCCCTACCTCTTCAGGACGTCTGAGGGCGCCCGTTTCATCGGAGATGGCCATCTTAAAAACGATCCGCTCAGGATCAACGATCTCAAGATAGGTGCCTTTGCACCAGCAATCTTTAAAGTTGGGAGTCTTGATACAGGACAGGAAACCGCCGCCGGGCCGTATGTCGATGTGCTTAAAATAAAGCGTACACCCTTTGGGTGCAAACCAATGTTTCAGATGTTCCGCATCTGTCCATGCCTGGAACACCAGCTCACGGGGAGCATGAATGATACGGGAGATAAATGTGTCATTTTTTTCGAGGAGCATTTCTGCGGGATGCTGTGCCATATGCTTTATTTTTAGATTGTAATTCACCCAGATAATTTTCCAGCGAGTCGAGGGCCTCATTCCAGTATTTTCTACATTCCACTACCCAGTCCGATACTTCGGTCAGCTTGTCAAGCCTGGCTTCACAATATCTTTCCCTCCCTTGTTTTTTTATGATGATCAGACCGCACTCGGTAAGTATCTTGATATGTTCTGATATGGTGGGACGACTGGTATCAAAATGTTCTGCAATGCTGTTGAGATTAAGGGTTTGCCGGGAGATAAGATGGAGTATATCCCTCCGGGTGGGGTCTGCGATCGCCTGAAAAACATCTCTTCTTTTTCCCATTGCGAAGCCGTTTGGTTACAAATATAGGTAATATGTAGGTGATCGCCTACATATTTTGGAACTTTTTTTCCCTTGAATGAAAAAACCCCGCATGGCGGGGTTTCATCAAATTGCAACAGAGCTGTTATTAAAGGGTTTCCTGGTCTTTTGTTACGATGCGTGCAACAGCCCAGCCGGAGCTGCGCGTGGCAGACAGCGAAATGATCTGATCCGCATTCTCTACCGTAATATGATAAGATATCTTACCGGCAGCATCTTCTCTGCTGAGCGCGGTGATCCAATAATCCTTGTAATCCTTCTTAATGCTTGCCAAAAGTTTTGCGGGAAGCTTGTCGGAAAGAATGTTCCGTACTGCAGTGGGGTTCTTTTTAGAACGTTCGCCTTCATTTGTGAGGTTCCCGTTAGTAGCGTGAGCATGCACAGTTCCAAGGGTCATACATAGGATCATCGGAAGAATGGACTTTTTCATGAGGGTATGTGTTTTTTATCTTTTGCCCGCATATAACGGAGGCCAAAGAATTAAAGTATTATGCCTTCCGGAATTTTTTATTGCTTTTACAGATAGTTATACATAATTGTCAACAGCATGCATAACCGATTATGGAACAGTGGTCATTTGGAACAAAAAGGACCGCCCATTCTGAAGGGCGGCCCCGTTTCCCATAGTGACCTCATCTGTGGACTATTTTTTGGGGAAGGCTTATTCCCGCATTTAAGGTTTATCCCACCAGACCCTGCCGTTCAGGTCGTCTTTTCCACCAAAGTTTGGCTGCGCCTGCACAGCAGCTTTATAATTGTTGGTATTGATATTCGGTTCGCTGCTGGGATATCCCTGTCTCCTGGGGATAGGGATATTATTGTTATCGGGTGCAGGTGTCAGTGCAGGATAACCTGTTCGTCTCCACTCCGCCCATGCTTCGTATCCATTCATGTACAAGTGTACCCATCGCTGATAGCCTATCAGCTTTAAAGCATTCGCGGGATCATAAGCTACTCCGGGCTGTGCCAGATAAGCGCCAAGGCCCGTTGTATCGCCTTCGTCGGAAGGATCATAGGTCGTCTTTTCCACATCATCCACCACGCCTCCTTTAAAGCTGTTCCTTACCCATTGACGTACGGAAGCTTCAATAGCCGCCTTGTATTTCGATGCTGCATCCGCATCGCCTCCGGACAGCCATCCTAATTTATCGGCCTCGGCTTCCGCCAACAGCAATTCCGCATAGGTGATGATAAAACAGGGCGCATTCTGGGCACGGACATGTTCACCCATCCAGGAAACTTTTGAGGTAGATATCTTTGCGATAGAGTCGCCATCCAGGCCATACGGTACGCCTGCGTAATCACCCGTGGACGGCGCCGGATCAGCAAAAATGGGCAGGCGGGGATCATGCAAGGGGTTCATATAGTCCGTAAGGGTCTTGCTGATCCAATACCACTGACGGTTTTGCACATCCGCCACATAGTACCAGTAGTTCTGGTTCACCGGGTCTGCCAGGTGGACAAATACGGCATTGTCGCTGTTGTCTTCAAAAACCCCACCGGTCACCGCATCCGCAAACTCAGCCTTGCCTTTGTCAGGGTCGATCTTTGACAGACGCAATGCCATCAGGGCCCGCATGGAGTTGGCGAATTTTTTCCACTTTCCCATGTCCCCGTCATACAACAGATCGCCTGTCACTCCATTCCCATCATCTATCTGTGCAGCAGCCTCTTTCAGCTCTTTCAGCAGATCGTAATAAATATCTTTTTGCGCATCGTACTTTGGAGCGAAATTATCCTTTCCTTTCAGGGACTCAGAATAAGGAATGTCACCCCAGCGATCTGTCATGAACCAATAAAAATAAGCACGCAGGATCCGGGCGGCCGCCAGCTGATTGTTCCTGGAACCTTCATTTGCATTGAATGTGGTACCCCCGATGATAGCCTGGAGGTTTTCCAACGGACCCGCATAAGTGCCATAAAAATCAAAGTTCACGGAAATATACCTGGAGTCGTCCGTATATGGCTTTTCCGCCCATTGCTGCGTATACAGCGCCCCGGAGATCCCTTCGATGACCACGGGCAGATAGTTGATGGCGGAAGTGAGCAATTGCGCATTGGAGGCAGTTGTCGGAACATTAGGATTGATATTGATATCAGCAGGGAATTTCTTACATCCTGGTGCAGCTGCCGACGCTATAAATGCCGCTATGATGAAAAATTTTGTTCGCATGGTAGTGGTTTTTAAAAGGAGATAGTCAGGTTTAGGCCATAAGAACGTGCGGTGGCCAGCTGACC
>DASZVM010000573.1:0-1997 GCA_035547295.1 Puia sp.
CATACAATATTGATAGCAGCGACGGCATTTTGCACGATGCTGTCCCTGTCCTGCAGAAAGGGCTTGCTGGATCAACTCCCTACCGCGCAGCCTTCGCCTTCCACTTTCTGGAAGACGGAAACGGATGCGACCTTTGCCCTCAATGGTCTTTATTCGGCCGTCCGGCCCTGTTTTGACCGGGATTATTATTTTGACGGGCAGGGCGAATATTTCAGGTGCAGGGGTATCAGCGCTACCGCGGGCAATTTGCGGCTGGGGGATGCCTATACCGGCGGAACTACTTCCACTAAATTTACGCCCACAGGATACGGCAGCTTTTTCGACAATATGTACGAAGATCTTTATGGAGGGATCGACAATGCGAACTATGTTATTGCGAATGTGACGAAGATGCAGGCCGATCCGCAGTTCACCACTTCCGCGGTATTGCAAACGATACAGGGGGAAGCCAGGCTGCTGCGTGCGTTGTGCTATTTCAAGCTTATCTGCATGTGGGGGGATGTCCCTTATTTTACGATAGCACCCACCACGGATGCGGATGTGAACAAGCTGGCCCGCACGCCGATAAAGCAGGTGAAGGATTCCATTCTGGCCGACCTTACTTTTGCCTTTAACAATCTTCCGGCAAGTGTGCCTTCGTCTTCGTTTGGACGTGCTTCCAAGGTAGCGGCACTGGCCTTGCGGGGCAAGGTGCAGCTGTACTGGGGTTCATGGAATAAAAATGGCTGGCCTGAGCTGGATGGGTTTACCCCCAGCGCTTCGGAGGCTACTGCCGCCTTTACTGCCGCCGCAGCCGACTTCAAGTCTGTCTCCAATGACTATGGGCTTACTCTTTATATGAACGGCGACCCCGGCGGAATAGACTCATTGGGTAAGGCGGATATCCTGCCCAACTACTTTACACTGTTCACACCAAAGGCAAATGGCAATCCGGAGATGCTGATGGTCTTTACTCATGGAGGTACGGGTACCGGTCAGGGCGAGGAGCTGATGCGCGACTTTGCCGGTCGCAGTCATGAAGGTTCGCAGTGCTGGGTCTCTCCCCGTTATGAGATTGCCGACAGGTACCAGTCCCTTACTACCGGAGATTTTGCTACCCCTCTGATCCAGATGAACCCCACCGTACCTGCCACCGGCAATGTGGCCCGGACCACGCCCGGATCAGCCGTCAATCCCGACAGCTACCGTGACCGTGACTATCGTATGAAATCCACCATCCAATGGGATTATGAGGTCAGCATCGGCAGTGCGTCACAGGTCTCCACGGGTTGGGTGCCTTTTATTTATCAAACGTGGGCGGGTAATGTCACCATCAACGGAGTAAAGTATATTACCTACAATACGGACGGCTGCAACTCCGGCTATGTCTTCCGAAAGTTCGTTCGCAACTATGCGGGACAGGGACGTAGTGACGGGGATTTTGCCTGGCCGGTGATACGGCTGGCTGATGTTTACTTAATGTATGCGGAAGCAACCAACGAGGTGTCCGGCCCCCAGGGAGATGCCATCGATCTTGTGAACAGGGTACGTCACCGGGGCAACCTGCCGCCGCTGGCAGCGTCCAAGACGGACAACTACCAGGATTTTTTCAATGCCATCGAGCAGGAAAGGATCGTGGAACTGATAGGAGAGGGACAGCGTCCCTTTGACATCCGTCGCTGGCGGGCTATCGAAAGGATCTGGGGAGCACCCGGTGGCCCGGGCGTATGGCGCATGGATACCTGGGGCGCACAAAAGGATCGTTATTTCCAAAACACATCGGACCGGGAGTATCAGCAGGATTATATATTCAAGATCCCGCAGTCCGAGCGGGACAAGAACCCCAACCTGACGCAGAATATTCCCTGGAGATAAACCGATATACCCAAAAAATCAAATAAAATGAAGAAGAATATAACGATATCATTGATAGTCCTGCTGGCGGTGTGTACCTGGGCAGCCTGCAGCAAGAGTATTCCCGTGGATGAGGACGGTCTGCTGATCACCACCCGGAAAGA
>DASZVM010000574.1:0-4329 GCA_035547295.1 Puia sp.
CAAAAGTGGAATCGCCCGTGGGCAGGCTCTGTGCCTGGTGATAGGCCGAGTGGTTCCTTCCATAGCTGCCGTCATAAGATATATCCAGTTCCTTGTCTTCCTGAGAAAAGGTCCGTTTATAGCTGAGGCTGTAGTCCAGTGAATGTCCCTGGAACCGGCTGCCGGACTGGACGAGAGAGCCGAAGTCCGAGGCAGGCATGCCAGATGGGTCGTAGCCCGTCTGCTGCTGGAGAAAGGAGCCGTTATTATTGCTGCCGAAATTATCATAGCCGGCGTTGCCGGACAAGGCATTGTGATGATCGATATTCCATTCGAAGCCAAGCCCGGATTCATACCCCTGCCGGTTGAATTTGCTGCTGCCGTACTGCTGCAGTCTGTTTTTTGTCCCGTCGGCCGTATCTTCCGAGAGCCTGTCGGAGCTGTTCATCCTCGTAGAGCGCAGCTGCCCATTGCCGCTGAAGAAGGCGTTGATCCCGAAGTTATCGTGACGGGCGTTCAGGTTCAGCGAGCCATTTTCCAGACGGGTGCCTGCCGTAAGGCTGATATTGCCATTGACCCCGCGAAGCCTGTTCTCTTTCAGGATGATATTGATGATGCCGCCGGTACCCTCTGCATCGTATTTGGCGCCGGGAGTGGTGATGACCTCGATATTCTTTATCTGGCTGGCGGGAATGGATTGAAGGGCGTCAGCGAGGTTGTTGCCAAAAATGCTGGAAGGTTTTCCGTTGATTAGAAAAAGGATGTTGGAATTGCCTTGCAACTGGACGTTGCCATCTACATCTACGGATACCATGGGTACTTTTTTCAGGATATCGGTGGCCACGCCGCCCTGTGAGGTAATGTCTTTTTCCGCGTTGTAGACCATCTTATCGATCTTATTCTCCACAAGTCCTTTGGAGGCGGTGACCGTCACGCTTTGGAGAGCTTCCTGTTTATTCTTTAACAAAACATCACCCAGCGAAATGCTCATTACCTTTCCGTTTAATGCCAGCGAGCCGAAGAAGCGCGGCTCATATCCTATAAATTCCACGGTGAGCGTATAATTGCCCGGGGCCAACCCATCGATGGTAAAAACCCCTTTATTATTGGTGGTAGCACCATTGACAGGCCGGCTGATGCCGGCGACATAAAGCGTGATAGTAGCATATTCCACGGGACTATTTGTCAGCGAATCCAGGATACGGCCGGTGATCCTGCTCTTTCCGGCGGGGGCAGGTGCAGGCTGTTGGGCCATGATAGATAACGACAGTGACACAGCTGCAATCAGGAGTAAAAGGAACTTCATGACTGCAAGTTACCAAGCCTTTCTGATAAAATCCTGGAGAGGATCAACTTACCCGTTTGCCATGCAGGAGCATATCGACAGCCTGGTCGAGGTTGCCGGCACGGGTGATGGTGCCTGCATTGACAAAGAATATCTCGTCCGCATTCTCGATGGTATTGAGCCGGTGGGCGATGATGACACGGGTGGTGGTATCCGGCAGTTTCTGCAGGATCTCTTCCAGCATTTTTTCCGTGACGGTATCGATATTGGCTGTCGCCTCATCCAGTATGAGCAATTCCGGGTTGCGAAGCACGGCCCGCATAAAGGCTATCAGCTGCCGCTGTCCCAGGCTGATGCCGTTGCCGCCGGAAGTCACGGCAGTGTCGAGCCCTGCGTCAAACCGGGACAATAGTGTCTGCAGGTTGGCCTGTTCGACGACAGCTGCCAGCTCCTCGTTGGTGAGGTCATGGTATTGGTCATTGCCATACAGGATATTGTCCTTTACGGTTCCTGAGAACAAAAAGGGCTCCTGGAGGATAAAACCTATTTTCCGTGTCCTTTCCGCGGCTGTATAGGAACGCAGGTCCCTGCCGTTCAGCAGCACTTTGCCCGCAGTGGGGTCATAGAGCCGGGCAATAAGACTGGCGGTGGTCGTTTTCCCTCCACCGGTGGGCCCTACCAATGCATAGGTCTTTCCTTTTTCCATCCGGAAACTGTTGTTATGCAGCACTTCGGTGCCGTCGGGATAGCGAAAGGAAACGTGCTGGAATTCCAGGAGCGAGGGTGCTGCACCCGCGACGGTCAGCTCCGTCTGCGTTGGTATGGTATCCAGATCTGAATCGAGGTTGAGGATCTGGGAGATACGGTCCCATCCCGCCAGCGCGATCTGGAAATTGGCCCAGAGGGCCGCCATCTGTCTTAAAGGATCATAGAAGTAGGAGACATATATGAAATAGGTGATAAGGAAGCCGGCCTGGAAGTGGCTGGAAGTGATAAGGTAAATACCATAGGTAAGGACCACCAGCATTCCCAGGCTGGAAGCCAGGCTATAGACAGGCATGAAAATATTGTTGGCCAGCCCTGCCCAGATAGCGGAAGAATATTGGGTCTTATTGGCCTGGTCAAAACGCTTTCTGAAATAGTCCCGCCGGTTGAAGGCGATGATCACCTTGAAGTTATCGAGGCTTTCCTGTATCTCGGCGCTCATACCGCCTACGCTTTTCAGGTTAGCGGCGTTCTTTCGTTTGACCCAGGGAGTGACAAGCTTGGTAAATATATATATGAGGATGGCCGGAGCAAGCGTTGCCAGCCCCAGGCGGAAGTTGACTGCCAGTAGAAAAACGCCGGCCCCGATGATAATAAAGAAACTGGAGACAAATTGCATAAGGGATTGGGAAAAGAACTGGTTGATCTTATCCGTATCGTTGTTCACCCGGGAGATAAGGTCGCCGGCCTTGTTCTGATTAAAGAAGGCGGCGGGCAATCCCTGCAGCTTGTTAAAGAGGGCATTCCGCAACGTGAAAAGCAAATGCTGCCCAAACGTGCCCATCAGGATGGTACGCAGATAGACAGTGACAAGGGAACCAAGATATACCAGCAGCAGCCAGCCGCAATTGACCAGCACGCCATGGTAGTTCTTGTTGAAAATGTACCGGTTGATGGTGTTGCCCACGATGTAAGGACCTATCATGGCCAGGATGGAGTAGGCAAGGATGGCGATGAGGGCCCAGACGAGCTTGGGGCGTTGTTCGGGCAACAGGTTGATCAGCTTGCCCAATGCTTTCCAGTTGGACGTCTTTTTTGTCTGCTCGCCGGCGATGGTATTAAGATTGTAATTCGTGCTGCTCATAATGACTGGTGCTACGTTGTGATTGATAGATCTGAACATATTCCGGACAGGTGTCCAGCAATTCCTTGTGCGTGCCCGCGGCAATGATCTCTCCTTCCATCAGTAGAATGATCTGCTGATAGTCTTCTATCGAAGCGATCTTCTGGGTGACGGATAAGAGCGTGATGCCGGGATAATTGCGGCGTACATTCTCCAGTATCTTTTGTTCGGTGCTGGCATCCACGCGGGCGGTGAAATCGTCCAGCAGAAGTACGCTGGGGTTGATAGCCAGGGCGCGGGCCAGCATGATACGTTGTTTCTGTCCTCCTGAAAGGCTGGCGCCTCTTTCAGACACGATGGTGTCCAGCTTGTCCGGCAGGTGGTCGACAAAATCATGGAGCTCAGCCGTCGCAACGGCTTTTTGCAGGGCTTCTCCAGTGACGTTCTCATTAAAGGCGATGTTCTCCCGGATGCTCATGTTAAAGATGACGCTGTCCTGGAACACAAAGCCTATCTGCTTGTGGAATGTCTCTTTCTCATATTCGTCGATAGGATGACCGTCATACTCGATAGTCCCCGTAGTGGGTCGTGTCAGGGCAGTGAGCAGGTGCAGTAGCTGCGTTTTCCCCGCAGCCGTAGGTCCGATGATAGCTGTCCGGGCCCCTGCCGCAACCGTAAAAGAAATATCTTTCAATACCGTTTTATCCTTATATGTCACCGATACCTCCTTCACACTGATCTCGCCTTTCAATGCTGTTGTCAGCGTACCCTTCTCCACCGGGTCGGGCGAATTGAGGACACCGCTGATGCGTGCATAGGATGCCTGGGCTTGGGCAATAAAGTTGCTCATAAAGCCGATGACCAGGATTGGGAAGATGAGCATGGACAGGTAGTTGCTGAAAGCGGAATAGTCGCCCAGTGTCATGGAGCCCGAAATGACGAAGCGTCCACCCATGGCCAGAATGGCAAGGGATGCCATATTGCTGGCGAAAATGATCACCGGGATAAGCGCGGCAAACAGCCGGAGGATGCTCAACCCCAATCCCAGGGCCTTTTTATTCGCTTCCAGGAATTTATTGTATTCCAGCTGCTGGGAATTGATCACCCGGATAATGGCCGCGCCCAGGATGCTTTCGTTGATGACCTTGTTGAGCCAGTCGATGACCTCCCTGGCCTTCAGGAAGAGGGCCCGGACCTTGCGAAGCACCACAAAAAAGGTGATCCCTATGATGGGAAT
>DASZVM010000575.1:0-3125 GCA_035547295.1 Puia sp.
GCTGCATCCGTCCCTGCGACGCCGGCCAGCACATTGTCCTTGGGAGAGCCTTCGGGTATCCTGCGAAAGTCCGGCGGCAGCGCATCCGCTGCTACATACTGCCAGAGGCCATCCAGGGCAGCAGCGCTATACCATCTTCCGGAGAGCAAAATATAATACTGGCGCTTTACCGTATCCAGGAAAATATCGTTGTTGCTATTGGCCACATACCGCAGCCGGGTGCCCGGGATCTTCCGGAATGCCGGCTCGCCCTTTGTCTGTATAAGCTCCGCCGGGGGAGCGCTTACGATGATATTTTCAACAATGCCGGCGCCTTCACGCAATGTGTCGGTATGCATGGCGGCATCCCCTTCCGCATCACGGATGAACGTCTGCGCACGTTGTATATCGGGTGCGATATAGCCTGTATAGTTGAACGGCCCCCTGGCTGAAGGGCCTATGTACCAGTGGTGCCCGCCATACAGATAGAACCAGCCGTCATCCGACTCGATGATCGTGTTGGGCGTATTGACCATTTTGTTGACCCCCCATAAAGGATGCCGGCGAAACCTGGGTTCGCCTTCGATAAGGACGAGGATGGAGGGGCGTGTAGCCAGGAAAATTTGCGGAGGGTCATGCTTGTATTGGCGGGCAAACTGCTGGTCCTGCATGCTTGCATGCAATGACAGAGAGCTTACCAGCTCGTCCAGCGGAATATCGATGGTTGCCCCGGGGATACCGCATTCCAGGGTTTCCTTGAGATAATCCGTTTTTGCGGAGTCCGGCTGCCCCGATATGCAAAGCATCAGGACATTCGCCACCAGCACGGACACGCGCCGTTGATCCTTATCGATGTCCACCAGCGCCAGTGCCTGAAAGCTGCCATACCTGGGCGTATCCTTTCCTTTTTCGAAGTAGGACACGGGTGCTTTGAACCGGAGGGTATTGCCGGAAAAAGAATCGGCCTGCGGCTGGTAAACATAAAGGATACCTCCGTCCGCGCCGATGATGGACCTGGGCCATTCATGCTGCGCCTTCAGTGTTGCGGTCAACGCGAGGCTAAGCGCCAACAGGAAGAATTTTCTGCAGCCGGCAACGGGAATGTGATCGATGCGTCTCATTTTGCTACAGCATTAGATATTTGTTTTTTCTTTTCTTTTTCCAGCCGCCGGAAATATCCGCGAAAGAGGAAATTATGTTTCAATGCTTCCATGTTCTGGTTAAAACCATCCGTACCCTGCCGTATATTATCCAGGCTGGCGTTTAATTTTATCACGAGCTGCGAATCCCGCAGCAAGGCGTTGGCAGTGCCTTTTCCTTCCTCTATATCCCTGCGTACCTGCCGCGTCATTTCATCCAGATGCGCCACAAGATCACCCGCCCCCTTTCCCGCCCTGTCGATGGTCAGCGCCGCCTGGTCCAGGTCGTGATAAAATGCGGTGTCAGTGAGCAGACGCCCGATGGACCCCTTACCCTCCCTGGCACCGGCGATCATTTCCCGGATGTCCCCCGTGAACTGCCGGGTATGGACGGTGGCCTTGTCAATATTGACCAGGGATGCACGAAGATGGACGGCCAGGCCGGTGTCCCCCAGGAGGGACCAAAGCCCCGTGCTGTTCCTGATCCTATGTGCGGTGTTCTTCAGGTCCTCCGAGATGTCGGCAATATTGTTGTTGGTACGGGCAAGGACCTGCAGCATCTCATCCGTATTTACGACCCTTTGCGTCGGCAGCATCGTCCCTCCGGCGACGCCCGGCGCAGCGGTATTGGAAGGGGTGATATTGATGATCTTGTTCCCCATCAGCCCTTCCGTCCCGATGGAGGCCAGGGCATTGGCATGGATAAACGGCTGTACCTTTTTGTCTATCAGCATGGTGACCTCGATGGTGGTATCGTTAAGGATCTCGATGTTTTTTACCGTGCCCACCTGTATGCCGGAGAAGCGGATGTTATTACCCTTCATAAGCCCGCTGATATTGGAGAACCTCGCTTTCAGCTGAAAGTTGGCCCCGAAAAGGTTCTGGTTCTTACCGATGCCGTAAAGTGTCAGTATAAGCAGGAACAGTCCTGCCAGCACCAACAGCCCCAGCCTGACATTATTTTTTGTTTGCTCTTCCATAACCAGGATATTATTCAAAAAATTGTTTGACAGCCGGATCCCTGCTCCGGCTCAGCTCCTCAAAGGCGCCTGTACAATAATTCCTTCCATCCATCAGCAGCACGATCTTTCCCGCCGTCAGCCTTACACAATGCATATCGTGTGAAATGATGATGGAAGAAGTATGGTATTTTTTCTGCACATCCATTATCAGCGTGCTGATCTCCCTGCCCGTGACCGGGTCCAATCCCGTGGTAGGCTCGTCGTACAAGATGATCTCGGGTCTCAGGATCAGCGTCCTGGCGAGCGCGACACGTTTTTTCATCCCTCCCGACAATTCCTCCGGCATCATATCCACGGTATGCGCGAGCCCAACATTTTCCAGCGCTTCATGGACCATTGCATCCATCTCTTCCCGGGTAGTTTCGATCCAATGTCTCCGCAAGGGGAATTCCAGGTTCTTTCTCACCGTCATGGAGTCGTACAGGGCATTGCTTTGAAAAAGGAAACCCACCCGGGCCCTCATCTTATCCATCTCTTCGTGATCCAGCCGGGTGATATCCTTGTCCAGCACCATGATGTCCCCTTTATCTGCCTTCATAAGACCGATGATGCATTTGATGAGGACCGATTTCCCTACCCCGCTGCGCCCCAGCACGACCACATTCTCTCCTTTTTCCACTGTCATGCTGAAATCTTTGAGCACGGCATTCTCTCCAAAGCTTTTGTACAGATGGGCGATGGTGATGACAGGTGAGCCTTCCGCGGGACGATCGATGGTTTGTATGGTTTGCGTCGCAGTGCTCATGTCCTGTCAGTTTAACCCGATGAGGTCCGTCACCTGGACGACTATCAGGTCGATGATAAATATCACTATGGAAGAGAGGACGACGGATGAGTTCGCCGCCCGTCCCACCCCCTCGGTCCCTTTGCTGGAATTATAACCTTTATAGCACCCGATGATCCCCACGGCAAGACCGAAGAGGAAAGTCTTGATAAAGGCCGGTATGATGTCCCCGAATGCAAGGTTGTCTATCACCTGTCTGAA
>DASZVM010000576.1:0-4450 GCA_035547295.1 Puia sp.
TATGATGGGTATGTTGGAGTGCGGGTTTTCGGGGCTCCATGCGTTCAGGATCTTGTCCCAGCGGTTGTAGCCCTGTTCCGAGCCGTTGAGGGTGGATTCCTTGAAGGCGTGAAAGAGCTTTACCCCGCTGACGCCCTGCAGGAAGATGCTGGCGTCGAAGCGATGGTATTTCAGGTTGGCGGTAAACCCGTAGGTCAGCTTGGGAATAGCGCTGCCCATAAAGACCCTGTCCTGGTCGTCTATTTTTCCATCGTTGTTCTTATCGACGAATTTCAGGTCACCGGCTTTTGCATCCGGCTGTATCCGGGTGGAGGAGGGGCCGCCGACATAGTCCTCTGCTTCTTTATCGCTCTGGAAGATCCCGGCCGTCTTTACCAGCCAGTAGGCGTGGAAGGGCTGTCCTATGACAGAGCGGTAGGGGTTCAGGACGCCTCTCCAGGTGGTTCCGTCCGTGAGGGCGCCGTTGGGTGTTCCATCGATGTCCTCTACCCTGTTCTTCAGCGTTGCTATATTGCCGCTGAGCTCATAGATCAGGCTGCCTGTCTGACCTTTCCAGGTGGCGGCGAATTCGAAGCCTGTATTCCGGACAGCCCCCTGGTTGATAAAGGGAGAGCTTACGCCCTGGGTAGCGGGCCAGTTATTACGGAGCTGGATCCAATCATATGTACGCTTGTTGAAATAATCGAAGGTGAAGATCAGTCTTTCCTTTAGTACGGCCAGGTCCAGGCCCAGGTCTTTCTGCTCGGATGTTTCCCAGGTAACAGCGGGGTTGAACTGCTGTCCGTTGTACAGGGCGGTGGTCAGGGGTGCGCCATTCCCCACCTGGTAGGTACCGTCGCTTGTCAGGATGGGGTAGCCATAGTTTCGCGGGATGGAACCCAGGTTGCCTATGCGGCCCCAGCTGGCGCGGATCTTCAGCAAGTCGATGATGGGTACGTTGAAGAAAGGCTCAGAGCTCAGCTTCCATGCCGCGGTAATGCCGGGAAGGCCTTTGCCACGATAGCCGTTGGCCAGTCTTCCGGCGATGTCATAGCGGTAGCTGCCTGTGACGAAGTAGCGGTCCGCCCAGCTGTAGGACAGCCTGCCGACGTAGGACAGGTTGCGGTCTTTCCAGTCATAATCGGTGGGGCGGAGGTCCGTGAAATTATTTGCGTTGATAAAGAACTGTGCCCAGTCGGCTTCATTGTCGAATGTTTTTGCCGAAGCGGAGAAGCCCATGGCGGCTTCTTCCTGGGCGGTGGTAGAAGCCATTGCCGCGAGGCTGTGTCTTCCGAAATTCCGGCTGTAGTTCACCGTATTCTCCCAGATCCAGGAGCGGTTCTTGTATGTGCTATAGTCCAGCTCGTTCTGGTCATTTGGCTTACCCGGCTCGGTGCGTCTCGGAGAGAAATTCTTGTACAGGTTGCTGCTCTGGCGATAGCTGAAACGGGAAAGGAACGAAAGACCCCTGATGATGTTGGAGATGCTTAGCTCGGAGATGGATTGGATATCCGTGGTCTTATTGTAGGCCTGGTTGCGCAGGAGGGTCGCAACGGGATTGATGGCATCGCCGTGGATACCTAGGTACGCCGAGTTGCGGGGGCCTGTGCCGCCGAAAGTCCCGTCGTCATAGTAGACGGTGGCCGACCGGGGCATGTAGATGGCGGAGAGGATGGCACCGCTGTAGCCGCTTTCCGTTTCGGCGCCCCTGTTGTCGTTGCCGTTGATGAATACGTCCTGCTTGAACTTTACTTTTTTGCTAAAGGAGTAAAGGGCATTGAGCCTGCCGGAAATATTCTTGTTATAGGTGTTGATGAGCGTTCCTTCGTTCTCTTCATACCGGCCTTCGAAAAGGGTGGAGAATTTATCGGTGCCTGCATTCACGGCGATGTTGTGACGGTGGACAAGGCCAGTGCGGAAGATGGAATGGATCCAGTCTGTGCGGGTCACCTGGTCATAGGGGTTCTTGGTAGCGTCCCATCCATCCAGGGGGGTAAGACCGGCGTTCTTGTAGGCGAGGTTTGCCACGGCGGCTGCCTTGTCGGCCGTCAGGGATTGGGGGAGCTTCCAGGCTGTCTTGGCGCCGGCGAAGGCGGTGTAATCGATGCCGGGTTTGCCTTGCGCCGCCTGGCGGGTCTGTATGAGGATGACGCCCGCGGAACCGGCGAAAGCGCCATAGATGGCTGCGGAAGCGGCGTCTTTCAGGACGGTGACGGAGACTACGTCGGCGGGGTTATAGGGTGCGTTGGGCACGCCGTCCACCACGAACAGTACGCTTTCGGAGTTGGAGCCCTGACCACGGATCGTGATATTGGGTGTTTTGTCGGGATGTCCGCCATCGCTGATGACGGTGACGCCGGGGACCTTTCCCTGGATCATGTTGGGGACGTCCACGACCGGTCGTTCCTTGATCTGATCCATGTCGGGCACTTCGGATACGGCGGCGGAGAGGTCCCTTTTACGTACGGAGCCATATCCTATCACCACTACCTGGTCCAGGGCTGATCTTTTGTTCTGGAGGATGACGCTCAGGGAGATGCGTCCGTTCTCTTTCATTTCATAACCGGACAAGGTGTCGGCGGCATAACCTACCGAGCTGACGATAAAGCGATAGTTGCTGCCGGCGGGCACTTTGGCAATGCTAAAGATGCCTCTGCTGTTGGTGGTGGTGGCGCCTTTAAAACCATTGGAGGTATTGTCCAGGACGACTGTAACCCCTTCCATGGGTTCGTCCTTATCATTCTTTACAATGCCTGTAGCGATGTTGGTTGCGGGCTGGGCCAGGGCCTGCAGGGAGCAGGCGACCAATAAAAAGACCCATGTTAGCATCCGGTTCATAAGCTGTAGTTTTTAAAGATTTTTTTTAAGGTTAAGCAATAGCGTGCCTGTCGCATGGCATCATGCGAATTTTTGTCGTTCATTTGATAATGTGTTAGGGTTGTTTTACTTGTATAGAGTAGTGGTTGTCGCTGATTTTTTTAAGGGACAGGTCGTTGAGGTCGCAAAGGGTCGACAGGAATGAGTCCAATGATTCTTTATCCCTGTTCAGCAGACCTGTGAAGGTCATATTTTGCAGGGTTGCCGGGTCGTATGAAATAGATACGTTGTATTCCTTTTGCAATAAAGAGAATATCTCTGTCAGGGGCCGGCTATCGAAATGCAGGGCCTGCTGCGTTGCGGACGGGGTTACCGGCTTTTCCACGCCGGCTGCGGGCCGGGTGTCCTTTATCTGTATGGTGAAGTCCTCTTTATTGATGGTCAGCTGCTGACCGGGCATCAGATAGATATCCTTGAACGATCTGTCCTGTTTTTCTTTTTTTACGACGACCCTGCCGCTGAACAGGTGGACCATCGTGTAGCCGCCCTTCTTATCACTGACGCTGAAGACGGTACCCAGCGCCGTGGTGGCGATGCCTTTGGAATGGACGGTGAAGGGTCTGGCATTGTCCTTTTTTACGGTGAAGACGGCCTGGCCTTCCAGGAATATATCTCTTCTGCCGTTGGTAAAGGCGCTGTCGAAGGTGATAGTGCTGCTGCGCGACAGACCTACTTTACTACCATCGGGCAGGAAGCAAATGAGCGTTTTTGACGAGGTGTTGCGGATGTCCTTTGATTGGGGGGCTTGTTTTTTTATTTGTAATGGAGCTACCGCTGCGATGTCGGGCGTTACCCTGCCGGGGGCCTTTTTATACAGCAGGAACCCGAGTACGGTCAGGGCTGCGAGCGAGGCTGCGGCTACCCATCCGAAATGTATCCTTCTGACAGGCGCTACGGGCGGTGTTGCCGCGGGCCGGCCGATGGTGTCTTCGATGACATGGCGCATTTTTGCCGTCGGCACTTCCTGACGGGCGTCGGCGGTGAAGTCTTCCCAGCTGTCTTCTGTAAGATATTGAGCCAATTTTTCCGGGTTCTCCCTGAAGTACGCGATGACCTGCTGTTTTTCGTCATCGGTGCAGCCGCCCTGAAAAAATCTTTCCACTATGTGATTGGGGATGCTCATATATAGTATTCGTATGAAAATGGAAAATCCCCTGGTGGGGAGTTAAAAAAAAATTAAAAAAAAAGGGAGGTGAGGCTTTTGCGGAGGTATTTCAGCGCCTTTGTGATATGGCCTTCAATGGTTTTGGGGGAGATGGAGAGGTGGGTGCCGATCTCTTTGTGGGAGAGGTCGCCCAGGCGGCTGAGGGTAAATACCTGTTTGCTCTGGTCGGGCAGCTCTTCCATGGCATCCAGGACCTGCCGGAGGGTCTCTTTATGAATAAGTCGTTCATGTTCCGGGGCTGATATATAAGTGTCGGAGAGCTCCTGTGTATCCCGGACCTTTTCTTTTCGCAGCAGATCGATGACGGTGCTTTTGGCGATCCTGAATAGCTGGGTAGAGATATCGTGTGTTTCGGACAGGGTCTCTCTTTTTTCCCAGAGCTTTATAAAGGTGAGCTGGACGGTCTCTTCTGCGAGCCAGAGGGATTGG
>DASZVM010000577.1:0-3417 GCA_035547295.1 Puia sp.
GAAATAGTTCCTGATCATGCAGGCAGATCCCCTAATAATGTGCCACTTGTGTAATTTTCAGATTGTCAGTTAGATAGGTGAATAAATGATTATAAAGCTGTGCGGGTTCGATACAGTGGCTGCCCGGTGATGGACAGGTAATGAACTACGGGAATTTTGTTCTATATTGTTTAAATAATACCCCGTTATGCCTATCCGCCGTATAAAGAAAAGAGCGTTCGTCTGCGTGCTGTCCATGTATATGCTTCTTGCATGTACTACCACCGTCACCAGGTCCAAAAATCCCGTGTTCGCTGCACCGATGGATAGCCTGCAGGCAGGCCTTAATCGGTTAATTGTATTCGAACATATCAATCTGGATGGTGAGGAGGTAACCACCAATGGCAAGCCCAGTACCCGGCTGCAGAGTGAGGTCCTGAATGGAAAGGATATTCCCGAAAATGGCGATCGGTTGAAGGCGCTTGCACACTCCCTGGCTGCCGGGGTAAAAGATGCGTTGAAAGACAAGAACGAGTACGAAAATTACACTGTACTGTTCGTAAAAGTCGAGTCGTCGGCGGGTGTGACCAAACGGAACTGGAAGGAAGTCACTTTCAAGTCAGGAGATTTGTAGAATGAATTCATTTATCTTGTGGTATATATGAAGCCATTGATCTTAGCATTCGTTCTTTCCCTTTTTATGACACTGCCGGGAAAAAGCCAGAAGACAGCGGACGTGGCCACCGCATTTTTAAATTTGCTGGATTCAGGGCAGAAGGCCCGGGCCTTTTATCCCTTTGACTCGGATGAGAGATATCAGTTCCATTATTTTCCAGTTGACCATCCGAAAGGAATCGCAATGGAACAGTTGACATCCCCGCAAAAAAAGGCCGCCTGGAGGCTGATCAGGACATGCCTCAGTGAAAAGGCCGTAAAAAAAGCCGGGGAGATCATGCAATTGGAAACTATCCTGAAAGAATTGGAACACCGGCAGCCGAATGACAATTACCGCGACCCGGGGAAATATTCACTGACCATTTTTGGGATCCCTGGCGGGAATACCGTTTGGGGCTGGCGGTTGGAAGGTCACCATGTGGTTTTCAATTTTTCATCGGATAATGGCAAATTAGTGGCAGGAACGCCCGGCTTCCTGGGGGCCAATCCTGCTGTCGTTCAGCAAGGCGCCGAAAAAGGGAAAGAAGTATTGAAAGAGGAGAGGGAAGCCGGCTTTGCCCTTCTTCATTCTCTGACAGACAAAGAATTGGCCAGGGCCATAATGGATACGGCTGCCCCGCGCGACATCGTCACCTATATCCATCGAAAAGCCATGATAGCGCATCCGGAAGGACTTCTTTATGCCGAAATGAGCAGTGCCCAGCAGGAACAGATGCTGCAATTGATCAGCTTGTACGTACATCGGTTTACAAAATTGTTTGCCGGTGAAATGTTAAAGGAAATACAGGGCGCAGGGCTCGATAGCCTCCGTTTTGCCTGGGCCGGTCATACGGATTTCGGCATCGGGAAGCCGCATTATTACCGTATCCAGGGGCCGACGTTGATCATTGAATACGATAACACCCAGAATAATGCCAACCATGTACATACCGTTGTAAGGGACCTTCGCCATGATTTTGGCGGTGACGAGCTATTGGAGCATTATAAGGCTGCGCACTAAGGGCGGTCGAGACTCCAACAATAGAACGGTATCGTCGATAGCACCCAGGCCGCCCCGGTGAAAACGAACACAGGGTACTTGAAAGGAGCGCCGATCCCGATGCATCGGATAAAAAAGGCATACCTGGTAAAAACTTCCCAACTGCCCCAGGCTGCGTTCTTGCTGCCGGGTGCGCCAAGGGTAGAGCTGACGCCGAATCCCCGTTCCTGCTGTTTATAATGATGCAGCTGGTGATTCCTCCACAGCGGTTTCATCCATTTGAACGGTGGTTCCAGGCATGGATGGCATAGTGCATGCTCGCATAGATCAGGTAACCCAGGATAAAGCCCGGGTAGAACGCGAATACCCAGCCTGTGATGTGGAAAGGGACGCCAACCGTATACAAAAAGGTCCAGTAACCACTTTAATCCTTCAATTCAATGCTGTAGGACTCCAATTGCCTGGTTTTCTCGATCAGGACAGTACGTTTGTAAAATAGCCGGCTGATCCACCCTGAGGAATTTATGAAACGGTATTCGGTATAGTCCTGCAGATCGTAGCTGGTCCCCATATTGTGTAAACTACCCTTATCGATCTTGAGCTGAAAGACAAGCGTAAATGAGTCCTTTGCCTTGTCCAGGTCGGTAAGCCTGTAGGTCTGACGGGCCGGAAAGGGCTTACCTCCGAATGGATTGGGAAGTTTGGTATCCGCGCCGGCCTCTGTTGTCGTGAATTGATATCCATATGGCAGATGAAAAAGCTGTATTTCCTTGATGAGCGTGGATTCCACCGTTTGTTTGGAGTCAAACATCTTTTTCGTGGCTGCCAGTGTCGCTTTTGCCGTACTGTCCATTTTTTTGGGTAGGGATATTTCCATTTGCCGGATGTAGGTATCCCTCACTTCTTCCCAGTTCACCAGCTCGAGGAAGGTACCCATTTCAGAAGTGGTAAAGATCATCTGCATCCCATCGAATACAGGTAAGGATTCTGCAAAGCGGGGATGCATCGTTTTATATTCGTCCGGCAGCTGAAATACCCACTTGATCGTGTAGGTGTAGGGCGTGGCGTCGAGGACAGATATCAGTGCCTGGTATTCAAATCGGAATGGAGCGTTATTTCCAGATTCGTCGATGGTGGATTTCTCATGGATAATGGAATACGTTTTTGTCTCGCCCACTTTCCAGTTTGTAACGCAATTAGCTGAACTGTCTTTGTCTGCCGGCTGAGCATAGCCTATAAAGGACAAGATATGAGCAGCTAAAGCCAGGAGCATTTTCATTAAGGCAAGGTAATATTTATTGTATTACAATGCCGGTCATAGTTGGGTAATACCTATTTTTGCTTTATATTGGAATGAGGACATAATGAGCAAAACAGAACAATCGGAATTTTGGGAAAAGAACTTTGTCGAAAAGCAGGAGATGTGGGGTTTTGAACCATCCAGGTCTGCCGTATTGACAAAGGACTTCTTTTTGGAACGATCGGTAAAGAATATTCTCATCCCCGGAATTGGTTATGGCAGGAATGCCCGGATTTTCAAAGACAATGGAATGGTAGTGACAGGGATTGAAATATCAGGGACCGCCATTGAAATGGCAAAAAAACATGATGGGCCGGATATGAAGATCTATCATGGGTCTGTGACCGATATGCCGTTCGACACCTGTAAATATGATGGGATCTTTTGCTATGCCTTGATCCATTTGCTGGATAGTGACCAAAGAGAGAAGCTGATCCGGGATTGTTATGGTCAGCTTACAGAAGGTGGCTATATGGTCTTTACC
>DASZVM010000578.1:0-6074 GCA_035547295.1 Puia sp.
GCTCCTGACCAGCCCTGGAACCAGGACAAGGGTTTTACCAACACGGATGCCCTTTTCTTCGATGCGGATGGGGACGGGGATGAAGACCTTTATCTTGTCAGCGGAGGGGCGGATTATCCTTTAAATAATAAGCATTATCAGGACCGGATATTTGAAAATGACGGTCACGGTCATTTCAGGGAGCTGAAGGATGCCCTGCCTGCGGAGACCGTCAGCGACGGCTGCGTCCGTGCGGGAGACGTAAACAAGGACGGGCTGCCCGATCTTTTTGTGGGTGGGAGGCTAATGCCCGGCATGTTCCCCACCTGCCCCGAAAGCCGGGTATTAAAGAATGTCAGTGTTCCGGGGCATATCCATTTTGAAAAGGATGGCCTGCAGGGCGACAGCGTACTTGCGCATCCGGGGATGGTGACCGATGCGGTATGGCTGGACCTCAATAAGGATGGCTGGTCCGATCTGATAGTGGTGGGGCAGTTCATGCCGGTGACCATTTTTGAAAATGAGAAGGGACGGCTTTATGACAGGACGGCTGCTTATGGGCTTACCGGCACGAGGGGATGGTGGAGCCGGATATTCGCGACCGATGTCAATGGGGACGGGGATACCGACCTTGTGCTTGGTAATCTTGGATCGAATACTTTCTTCAAGGCCAGTGCGCAGGCGCCCATGAGCATCTGTTACAGCGATTTCAATGGGGACGGGCTGCTGGATCCGGTGTTGTGTCTTTATAATAAGGGTAAGGAATATCCTTATTATTCCAGGGATGAGATATTGGAGCAGATACCTTCGCTGCAGAAGAAGATCGCGCGTTATGCGGATTATGCGGATGCACAGATGGAGGACCTGTTCAGTAAGGAAGACCTGGCTGCCGCGCATAAGGTTGGGATCGACATGCTGCAGTCGGTGTGCCTGACCCGGGGGAAAGGGAGGTCATGGAACGTTCATCCATTGCCTGAATATGCGCAGATGAGCATTATCAATGGCATCCTATCTGCGGATAACGAGAAGGGGGCGCCGGGCCTGATCATTGCCGGGGATTTTTATCCATTCCGGGCCCAGATGGGGCCTTTGGATGCGGGAATAGGTTTGCTGCTGAAAGGGGATGGGAAAGGCGATTTTATCCCTGTACCATTTGCTCATTCGGGGCTTTGTATCAGGGGGGATGTACGGAACCTGGTGCGGGTGAAAGGACGCAAGGGTTCGGTGATCGTCGCTGCCAGGAACAATGGGCCTTTGGAGGTCCTCAGGGAGGCCAGGCCATAATGAAATGAAAAGACAGTAAAATATGTCATCCTTACTTCATCGCATACAATTCGACAACGATGAAACTGCTTTCCGGGAGTTTTATAAGGAGAACGTATTTAAATTATTCCAGTTTGCCTTTGCTTTTGTACATAACAAGGAGCTGGCCGAAGAGATCGTCAACGACGTTTTTCTACGGTTGTGGCAAAAGCGGGATACGCTGGACAAGATCGATAACCTGAATGTCTATCTCTATGTAGCCGTCAAGCATACGGCATCCAATTATCTTCGCAGGGATAAGCGCCGCAAGCTGCCGGACCTGGATAACCTGACCGTATCTCATTTCTATCTTAGCCCTGATCCGGAGCAGGCGATGGTCACGGATGAGCTGCGCAAGACCATCGAGCAGTCGGTGAATCAACTACCCCCCAGATGCAAGCTGATCTTCAAGCTGGTGAAAGAGGATGGCCTCTGTGGTAATGAGGTGGCTGCCATTTTACATTTGTCGTACAAGACGGTGAATGCCCAATTGGCCATCGCTCTTAAAAAGCTGGAGCAGGATCTCCGTCCTTCCCTGCAGGAACATCATGTAAAGGTGGGAAAAAGTTAAAAAACTTTCATTTCTTTTAGGATTTCACCGGACTTCCGGTGTCCTTGTCAATGGCAAAGCATGGAAAATTCAAGGATCATAGAATTAATGGCAAAAAAAATGGATAAAAGCGCCTCGCCGGAGGAGCTGGAAGCGCTTATCAGACTTCTTACAAATCATCCGGAACACGCTTATTTCCATGAAGTGGTGCATGCCCTTAAGGGGAACCAGGACCATCTGGAACTGATCACACCCAAAGAAGAGCTGGAAGATCATGGATGGAGGGATCTGGCAGGCAAGCTGAATGAGGGACGGGCCGGGACAGGACTGGTGAGACGGATGGGAGGAGTGGTCCGCCGGGTGGCTGCGGCAGTGTTCCTGGGGATTGTGGTAGCGGGCGTGGCCCTATACAACAGGAAAGCTCCTGTTCAGCCCGCGGGAGTAAATACCGCACTACAGGTGGGATATGCGGGATTGGGAGCGACCAGGCAGCTGGTGTTATCCGATGGTACACGCGTGTGGCTTAATGCAGGAAGCAAGCTGACCTATCCGGCGACCTTTCCAAATGATCGCAGGGAGGTAAAGCTGGAGGGGGAAGCATATTTTGAAGTGGCAAAAGGCAGCAGGGCGCCTTTCAGCGTGCATGCGGGTAAGATCACTGTAGGGGTGCTGGGTACCAGCTTCAATGTAAAAGCCTACAGCGGCGACAAGGATATCGAAACCACGCTGATCACGGGAAAAGTGCAGGTGACCCTGGATAATGAGCCGGAAAAGCCAATCCTGCTTTCACCCCATGAGAAATTGACCATTGTCAATGAGATGGAGAGTGTCCCTGAAGAAAGGCCGGCAGGAAAAGGGGGGGCAGCCCTGAAGATGGCTTATAACGCCCTCCGGTACAAGGTGCAGGCTTTGCCCAGGAGCGACAGCAATAATGTCATCGAGACGGCCTGGCTGAACAATAAGCTGGTGGTCAACGATGAATCCTTTGAAACGGTGGCGCATATGCTGGAAAGGAAGTATGATGTCAGCATCCATTTCGAGGATGAGCGCCTGATGCAGGAGCATATCAGCGGCGTCTTTGAAAAGGAGAGCATCGAGGAGGTGCTGCATATCCTGAAAATGACTACGGGTTTCAATTACAAGATGGAAGGCAAGATAATATATATACGTAAAAATTAAAAAGTATAGGGTTATGGGTAAATAAAAGGAGAAGAGCGTGAACTCTTCTCCGGATGAAAATCAGGAGTACAACAGTTTGACGGCTATGTACTCCTATTTATAATCAACCAAAACAAATATATGAAGAAAACCAAAACGGCAGGGGCCGTAGGCTTGCCATTACCCCTGTTAAAATTTCTCCTGCTTATGAAAGTAAGTTTTGCCGTTATGCTGATTACTTGTATGCAGGTGAGCGCCGCCACCTATTCCCAGGGAGATCTCAGTCTGCATTACAAAAAAACGGAAGTCAGTAAGATCCTTACAGCTATCCAGAAAGAGAGCCCCTATCGTTTCTTCTACAACAATGGTCTTTTGAATCAGCTGGGTAAGGTTGATATCCGGGTGAACAAGGCCAGTCTGCCGGAGGTGCTCAATATCCTGCTGGGTTCCAGATTCAATTTTACCATTACCGACAAGAACCTCGTGATCATCTCGCCGGCGGGCAGTGACAATACTACTGCCATTGTTTTTGCCGAGATTAAGGGAAGGGTAGTGGATGAGAATGGAAAGCCGTTGAGTGGTGTTACGGTCAAGGTACAAAATGCCAACAGGACGGTGACCACCGATGAAAAAGGCGAGTTTACCATCGATGCTCCGGAGGATGCTACTTTGGAGATCAGCTATGTGGGATATAAGGCTCAGGCTTTATCTGTAAAAGGGCAGAAATTCCTTCAGGTGGCTTTGCAGCCGAATGCTTCGGGACTGAACGAGGTTGTGGTGGTGGGGTATGGTACGCAACGGAAAAGGGATGTTACGGGGACGATCAGTACGGTGAAAGGCGATGATCTGAAAAATATCCCGGTGAGCAGTCCGTCTGCTGCCTTGCAGGGGCGTGCTTCGGGTGTGGATATCATACGTTCGGATGGCGCACCGGGCAGTGAGCCTTCCATCCGTATACGGGGAACGGGTACGTTGAACAATTCCGATCCGCTGGTGGTCATCGATGGCGTGCCGGCCGGGACGATGAATGACGTGAACCCCAATGATATTGCGTCGATAGAAATATTGAAGGATGCTTCTTCCTCGGCCATTTATGGTACCCGTGCCGCCAATGGGGTGGTGCTGATCACGACCAAGCGGGGCAGCTATGGGGATCAGATGAAGATCAGCGTCAATGGGTATACGGGAGTGAACCATGTAGCCAAGTATCTGAAGCTGGCTACTGCGCCGGAGCTGGCTCCTTTGAAATTAGAGTCGCTTGCAAATGACGGTACGACCAGCGGTCCAAAGGTAACTTTCTGGCAGGACCCGTACTATTCCACGCAACGTACGGATTGGCAGCGAGCTCTTTTTGGCAGCGGAAAGGTCAATAACGCAGACTTTGCCATCCGGGGCGGCAGCGCCAATTCCAATTACAGTTTTTCCGGTAATTATTATGACGAGAAGGGATTGATCATCAATTCTTATTTTAAGCGTTACAGCGCCAGGATCAATTCGGAGCACCGGCTGGGCAGCAGGATCAAGGTAGGGGAGAACTTTCTTTACAGCAAGCGTACGGGGTCTCAACCTGACACGCGGTCTACGCAAGCGGGGCTGGTCTGGAGTGCTCTGCGGTTCAACCCGTCCATACCTGTGAAGGATCCCGCCGGCAATTGGGGCGCATCGTCGCAGGACGAGACCGGGGATATCAACAACCCGGTGTTCACAGCCGCGGGCAACGATCTTCACAATACGAACAATAATCTCCTGGCGAATGCCTATATCGAGATCGAGCTGCTGAAAGGACTGAAGATCCGGGGCAACCTGGGTTATGACCAGGAAATGCTGGACAGGTATGAATATTATGCCGCCGCGCCGGATCAGAACCGCGGGCCGCAGATTGCCAGCCTGAAACAGACGCATGTGGATTATTCTTCCCTTCTGAATGAGATCTATCTTACCTATAACGGGCAGTTCGGCAAAGATCATTCCCTGACGCTTACCGGCGGTTATTCGGGGCAGACCTCCAAAGGGTCTTCCTATTATGGCCAGCGGCTTGGTTTTTCGGATACGGATCCCAACCAACTGATACTTGACAATGGGAGCGGCAGCAACCAGTTCTCGGGCGGCAACAACAGCGGCAGCAATGGGTACAATCTCAATCCCACTGTGCTCTTGTCCTATTTCGTGCGGGGCAACTATGCTTATAAAGGGAAGTACCTGCTGACGGCGACCATGCGTGCGGATGGGTCGGGGAAGTTCGCTCCGGGGCATCAATGGGGTTATTTCCCTGCTTTCTCGCTGGGATGGAGGATATCCGATGAAGATTTCTTCAAGAACAATGTGGCGTGGATCAACAGTCTGAAACTGACGGGTGGCTGGGGGCAGCTGGGTAACCAGAATGTGAGCGATTTCCAATACCAGGGTACGTTGTCGGCCACCAATCAATATAATTTCGGAGCTCCTGCCACGGTGGTGAACGCCGCTTATATCGTCGGTCTTGCCAATCCGAATATTACGTGGGAACGGGCGGAGATGACGAATATTTCTTTGGAGTTCGGGTTGTTGAGAAACCATCTAACGGGTACGCTTACCTATTTCAATAAGGATACGAAGGATATGCTGGTGCCTGCGTCGCTGGTGGAGACTTATGGCGCTGCTCCCAGCATTTACGGGAATGTGTCGGTGCCGGACCAGAACCAGGGGACGTTGAACAACCATGGGGTGGAGTTGGATCTGACCTACCAGGGTACATCGGGTAAGCTGGCATATTCGTTTGGCGTCAACGCAGCATGGCTGAGCAATAAGGTTACGCATTTATACGGATCGAAGACTACTTATATCGGGTCTATCCTTTATGGCCGTCAGGGGCTGGAAACGTCCAGGACATATGAGGGGCAGCCCATTGCCAGCTACTATGGTTTCAAAACGGCGGGATTGTACCAGGAGCAGGGAGATATCGACAAGGACCCGTTCATTACGAATGATCCGAACAAGGCGAATATCAAGCCGGGTGACGTACGGTTCGTGGATATCAATGGCGACGGCATTGTGGATGACAAGGACCGGGTAAGACTTGGCGACCCCAACCCACGGCTGACCTTTG
>DASZVM010000579.1:0-5667 GCA_035547295.1 Puia sp.
CATTGGGGGCAGGGTAGGTCCCATCCGGTAGCTGGTAGGGCGGCAGATTATATTTCGCCACCAGCTCGCGCATGATCTCATCCCATCGCAGCACAGCCCCGGCGCTCCAATACTTTATGGCGGCTGCCTGGGCGCCTGTCATCTGCTTCTGATAGCCTTTCAGTTCCAGGATGTCGGCGGCATAACCCGTTGAGTTGGTGGCCGCCGGCGTCGCAACGGCAAAAGAATCCGGGCGGGACAACAGGATGGTCTTCCAGCTGCCGGCATTCAGGTCCTGATCCACGGGGTTCAGGGCAGGCAGGTTGGCTGTGCTGTTCGAGACATCCTTATTACAGGCCGCCGTCGCCATAAGGGCAGCCAGTGCGGGTATCAATATCTTGTTGCGCATAATTATTTCTTTTTCTTTTTGGACGAAAAATTCAGGATATAAAAGACGCCGATATCAAAACTGGTCGACTGTCCGACATTCCTTCCGGCAACGGTATAGCTGCCGCCGCCTGTCAGCGAAAGCCCATCCGGCTTTTTAAAGTTGTATTTGAAATGCGCTCCCACCATGGTAGCATTCATCTTGTTGCTGGGGAAAGGCATATCGTTCTTACGAATGTCAAATCCGCCGATGGTAGTCATTTTTGTCGCCACCGCCTCCAGGATCCAGCGTTCACTGCGATAGCCCGTTCTGAAATTGAAAAGGGTCATGTCCGGCATATCCACCTCGTTGGTAATATGCAGCGCGTTGGTATAATAAGAATCCCTGTCGATCCGGATATTGTCCCGCCAGGTATAGGAGCCCGATAAGGTGGTAAAGAAATTTCCCAGTTGGTAATCCACCATCAGCCTGCCGGAAAGCGTCTTGCTGTGCAGCCCGATGGCCAGGGGTAAATAGTCTGCGATATAGTTTGTCAGGGGGATGGAGCCGCCACCCAGCGCATACAGCGACAGCATGCCATTGCCGACGTTCTGCTCCAGCGCCAGCCACTTCAGCCAGAGAGTGAGGTCCTGGATACCATGCTGGTCATGCAGGGTTCCTCTCGTAACATGTGTCGACACGTACGGCACATTGAACAATACATTGAATTTCCTGCTCACCCCATAAGTACCCATCAATCCGATCATCTGCGTGGACATCGTACCGATGTTCTGGTTGTCCCGCTTAAAGGTACCTTCCCAATAATGATCCCAGCTGCTGCGCATGTAGGTACCCCCGATGCAAAAATTATTCTTTGACATCATGATGGCATCCTCGTCCGTCTGCGCCCGCAGGATGGACGCGTGCAATAGCAACACACCCATCAGGACTGCCAGCCGTGTAAAATATTTTTGTTGCATATTATTCGTGGTTGTTTTTTAAAACCTGAAATTGACACCTATATTGACGGCATAATCGGCAAACGCCGCGTCCCCATTCGTTCTTTTTCCTGTCAGTTCGGAGGTTATCTTATCCGGAACGCTTTGCGTACGGCTACGTACCACCGCAACGGGAACGAAGGCATAAAAGGACATCTTCTTTACATTATAGGTAACTCCCGGCTCGACGGAGATGATATAACCCGGTCTTCTAAAGCCGTTGCTGCCACCTACCAGGTCATGCACAGGCAGACATTCCTCCCTGGCCCCTGCGGAAAAAACAAAATGGTTTACCCCGACATTGACACCTGCCCGGGCCATCCATTGGTCCGGCACGCTCATGACATCGCTGCCATTCTTTACAGCGCTGGCGGAAGCCGTTCCGCCGCGGGCCGTGGACGTACCGTTGACCTCACGGGGATTGCTGAGATAATAGAAATTACCGTAGACGCTGATCGCGGGAGAGAAATTATAGAAAGCATTCAATTCCAGAGTTACGCCCGTACCGCCGTCACCCAATTGGATGGACTGGTCTACGGCGCCCAATCTCTTCGTGCTGTCTGTGAGATGGAAATAATCCAGGTAGTTATAGCTGCCGGTAGGCAGCTTAAGCCCCAATCCCACCTGTACATTGCCGCGTGGCATTTTCACAGGATCGAGCACCCACCTGTAAACGGCCAGACGAATATCGCCTATGCCAAAAGAATGTGTTTGAAAACGCCCCAGGTTGCTGTGCTCATACAGGGATGAGCGGGTATTGGCTTCGATAGGCATGTCCAGCATTATTGACCAGCGGGGGTTCAATACACGGTAGAGCGCCAGGTCAAGGGTATACTGATGGTTGATGACCTCTGTTTGCTGCGCCATCCGCTGCTTCTGTTCATCCCTACCTACAAAATGCCGGAAAGATTTGAAGTAACGGGTGTTTGCGCTGAACTGCCATTTGCTGGTCGTATCCATGTGCTCTTCCCCTCCGGCCGAGCAGAACCCTCCCGCGCTGCGAATAGCTACACAACCCTGCGCTTCCGTCTTTTGAACAGCCATCGCCGTCAGCAGCAAGGTCAGCATCGATAAAACAATCTTTCTCATTTTAGTTGGTTTTGGTTTTTTTTATATTAGTTATGCTCTCTTCATTTTTAACTTTTCCACCACCAGCTCGCCCACTTTCTTCCCATACTCGGTGCTTATGATGCAGGAGTGGTGGAAGTGGATGCCGCCGTAGTACCGGGCCCGGTTGTTCTCTTCCGCGGCGGCACGAAAAGAAGGGTACGATCTGCTCTTGATACCGAACTCCAGCTCCGTCGTGTCCGTATAGCTGAAGTTGTCCCCAAATACGCTGGTAAGGGTCTCTGCCGCGGCAGCAGAGCAGGTGGAATGTCCGCAGGTATATTCCGGGAAGGGCGGGGTCTGCAGATGGGGACGCCAGTTGGGATCTACATATTTATTGATCGCCGTCTCCGGCCGCATGGTATTGTGCCGGTATTTCTCGTCCCAGCATTGTATAAAGGCGTCAAAAAGAGCGATGGCCGTCTTGGCATAAGCACAGACGGTAGTTGGGAGATCCGCTTTTGCTTTTTTGGCTGCGATCCCCACGATGCTCATCCAATGGCCCGGAGGAGAAAATTTCTTGGTGCCGAACATCAGGTGTCCCGAAACATTCAGCTTAAAGGGATTGTCATCCCAAAAATCAGCGATATGCGCCTGCTCTTCCGTCAGGCTGTCTCCCACATTCTTGATGCTTATCACCTCTTTGTAATACTCGCTGTTCTTATCTTTCACATTGAAGGGATAGGGCGGCGGCGGTGTGAACTGGGAAGCGCCGGTCATCACAACAGTACGGATGGTATTCCAATGAGGCTCCATAGCAGACGAATACGCGGGCGGAGTAGGTATCCAGCGGCCCGGAGAGTCCATAACCGTATATTCCGGTGCTCCGCGGGTCTCCAGGTAATTGTCCTCACGGCTCCATCTCATAATGGCGGCTGACACCGAATCCGCATAAGTGACGGAATTGGCAAACATGTCACCCGGCATGCCATGATCCGTTGCCAGTTTTTTCAGACTGTCCACATATTCCTTCATGCTGCCGGCAGGGAAAGTGACGGCTTCACCCAGCTTGCAGAATGCCAGCAACGCTGCGAACTCGACATCGATGGGCTTGCCGGCCACAGGTTTGACAACGGGTTTCAGCCCCGCCGCCTGTCCTGCCAGCGAAAGATACTGCTCCGGATAACCGCCTGCGATCACTTCATAGGCGGCTACATTGGCATAGAGATAGTTACGGGAAGCCACGATGGGAGAAAAATTATTCCCCATCACCACCGTATTCAGCTGATAGACGGTTGCACAATACAGGTTAGGGTCCTTAAAGACAGCATCGTAGTCCTTCCTGCTATTGCATGCTATAAGGCCCGCTAACAAACAAGCGACGACCAGGGATCTGTACATATTTGATTTTTAAACGACAGGGACATCATGTCAGCTGCAAGCTGTAAGCCGCAAGCTATAAGTGGCATAATTAGCAGCAGAAAAGATCAGGAGGTTGTTCTACCGTAAAATGAAAAGAGGTAGGGATGGAAGGGGCCTGGTCCGGTGTGACGGATAAATGGGTGACAGCATAGAGCTGACCCATCGTCAGACCCGGCACGGCTTCATAATCTGAAGGAGAGAAATTCTTTGCCGTATGATGAGCATTCGGTTTCTTGCTTTGTCCATTGTGCTGCTGGATGTCGTTCACCAGCTGGAAGAACTGATTACGCGCCGTCTGTAGTTTCATGGCGTCGTGGTTGGGGATGCACAGCAGCTCCAGCGAGTCATTGTACAGGCGGCGCTTGACATATTTATATTGTATGCCGCCGACTTCTATCTGACCATCTACGCGTTCGAATTGGGTATTGCTATTATAATAAGAGAGGTGGGAAGAAGGGACTTTTATGGAGATCAGCTGGGACTCGTCGTAGCGGTCCTCGTCCAGGTTTGCCTCCAGCCGCCGGTCGGCCCTGTCCTCCAAATAAGAAGACAACAGCTTATAGCCGTACCAGTTGAAGAATAATATTCCCATTAGCAGTATAGCAGCAATCCTCTTCATGTATGATTTACGCAACTCAAATTAGGGAATTTTGTCAAATCAAGGAAATTTAGGGGAATTATTCCAGTTTCTTCCATCTCCAGCTTCTTGATTCGACCCCAAAAAACGTCCCTCACGATGACCCTGTCGCCCGAAAGTTTGATAGTAAATCGTTGGTGCCAGGTAGCCTGCGCTAATTTGACGGCCATGTAGCAAAATGCGGCCCGTCCAAAAAACTAACAGTCATTAGTTTTTTTAAATTAATTTTGTCTGTCCGCCAAACATTAATTCCATGAGTTACACCCCTTTACATAAAGTCCGCATCGTCACAGCAGCAGCCCTCTTCGACGGTCACGACGCCGCCATCAATATCATGCGCCGCCTGCTGCAATCAAAAGGAGCGGAGATCATCCATCTGGGGCACAACCGGTCCGTGGCGGAGATAGTGGAATGCGCCATCGAGGAGGACGTCCAGGGTATCGCCATCACCTCCTACCAGGGCGGTCACCTGGAATTCTTCAAATACATGAAAGACCTTTTGGACCAAAATGGCTGCGGGCATATCCGGATCTTTGGCGGCGGCGGCGGCACCATCCTGCCCCAGGAGATCCATGAGCTCCATCAATACGGTATCACCCGTATCTACTCTCCCGATGACGGCCGGCACATGGGTCTGGAAGGAATGATAGAGGACGTGATAAAACAATGCGACTTCCCGCTGAATGGCAACCCCTCCCAATTCAAGACAGCGATGAAAATGGGAGAATGGAAAGACATTCGCAAAATAGCCAGGGCGATATCCAATGCCGAGAACGGAGCACAAAGCAGCGCAACCCCGGCCGGTGTGCCACAAAACCATCCAGCCCCGGCTGAACCACCGCTGGTGGTCGGTATCACCGGTACAGGCGGCGCCGGCAAATCCTCCGTTACAGACGAGCTGGTACGACGCTATCTCAATTATTTTACCGATAAGACCATCGCCGTCATCTCCGTCGACCCCTCTAAAAAGAAAACAGGGGGTGCGCTGCTGGGCGACCGCATACGCATGAACGCCATCGCCGGTCCCCGTAGCTATATGCGCAGCCTGGCAACCCGGGACAGCGATAAAGCACTGAGCGTCCATGTCCGGGAAGCCCTCGACATCTGCAAGACGGCCGGCTATGACCTCATCATCCTGGAATCCGCCGGGGTGGGCCAGAGTGACGCCAGCATCCTCGACCACGCCGATGTGAGCATCTACGTGATGACCCCCGAAT
>DASZVM010000580.1:0-5776 GCA_035547295.1 Puia sp.
ATGAAGAAATATCCTTTGTCATCGGCTCTCTGCCCTCTTTAACAAAAAGGGTCCTTACTTCGGCAACAGCAGCCACGGATATTCCCGCTTTTGTAGGTCTGAAAAATGCCCGAACGCTGGATTACCTGTCCGGAGAGAGCCCCGAACGTCTGGATCTCCAGGTGGTGCACAGCCCTGATAAGGACAAGATCGATACCTTGTTCCGGCTTATTTGCCGGATAGGCGACCGTAAGACCGTCGTATTCTGCAACCACCGGGAATCCGTCGACCGCACCAGCGCCTTGTTAAAAGAAAAAGGGATCGTCAACGTATTTTACCATGGGGCTCTTGAACAGCCCCAACGGGATGCCGCCCTTGCCAGGTTCAGGAATGGCAGTTCCGATGTCCTGGTCACCACAGACCTTGCATCCAGGGGACTGGACGTACCCAATATCCGGTTTATCATTCATTATCACCTGCCATCCACAGAAGAAGTATTTATACATCGCAACGGAAGGACCGCGCGGATGGAGGCCAGCGGCACAGCTATCCTCATCCTCTCTCCGGACGAGTCTGTGCCCCCATATATACAGGAAGCTCCCATCCCCATCGAGCTCCCTGCAACCCCTACGCTGCCGGACAAACCAAAATGGACGACCCTGTTCATTTCCGCCGGTAAAAAGGACAAGATCAACAAAGTAGATATCGTGGGATTCCTTTCTCATGTAGGACAGCTAAAAAAAGAAGACATCGGGCTCATCGAAGTAAAAGATTTCACCTCTTTTGCGGCCATTCGCAAGTCGAAAGCCAGCCATACATTACATCTGATAAAGGATGCAAGGATAAAAAATAAGAAGGTAAAAATAGAAGTAATGAAACAGTAGTGTCGCAAATGCACCTCTCTATTGTCTCAACACCATAGCTAAAAAGTGAATGAGCGAAGGTAGTTTTGTATTGTCAAAACAAAGGATCGATAACAATAAAAAACTATCAAAATGAAAAAGACAAACATCCTCTATTGGACATTCACATCTCTGTTTGCATTCTTTATGCTGGGCAGCGCTATTCCCGATGTATTCTCCGCACAGACGGCCGTCGAGGGATTCAGCAGGATGTCAATGCCTCCTTATCTGATACCCTTCCTTGGGGTGGCCAAAACACTGGGAGTTATTGCGATCCTGATCCCCGGTTACCCCCGCATCAAAGAATGGGCATATGCCGGGCTGGTCTTCGATCTTTTAGGAGCTACATGGTGCGTTTTTTCATCCGGGGTAAGAGACGCCAATCTTTTATTCATGTTTATTCCGCTGACAGTAGGTTTTCTTTCTTATGCCTGCTACCACCGGCGGCTGGCGTATCGTAAACAATCCGGAACGAGCATTCCCTTCAACATCGCCATACAATAAGGCTTATCCTTTTTCCGAAGCCAGCCGCTCCTCCAGGTAATCCTTTAGCACTAGCGCATGGTTATGCTCCGTATCCTTTGCCCCATACAGCAGGGTGATCAGTTTATCATACCGGTGTTCCTTCAAAAAACCATCTATCGCATCGTTCTTCCGCAGCTCGGCCCGATAGCGCTTTTCAAAATCCGGCCATAACGGTGTCGCATGATTGAACCATTTCCGCAGCTCTGTCGAAGGCGCCAGGTCCTTTGCCCATTCCGCCTTCACCGCTTCCTTTTTCAAACCACGGGGCCACAACCTGTCCACCAGCACCCTGACCCCATCCTTTGCAGAAGGCTCGTCGTATACACGTTTTGTATGGATCTCTGGTTTCATCGTACCTGTAAGGTACTGAATTTTAGCCATTCTACACGCCCGTCCCAACGGTTTCAGCCACTAAAGCGGAAAAGTCCTTTGGCTGACGTCCAGGCGTCCGCTGTACGCTGTCCGCGAGAGATGCATAGCGTCCATTTTGTCGGGTTCGTTCAACTTTTTTGCCGGAGCATGAGAGAAATTTGTGTCATAAAATGTGCGGGAATTGGTCTTCACAAAAAAATATCCCAATTCCCGCAAACATCTAATAACTGTCCTTCGGACAAACCGCTTCCAGCGGTTCCTAAAGTCAACAAAAATGAAAAAGATCATCGCTTCAGAATGGATTTCTTTGGATGGCGTCTTTGACGCAAGCTTAATGGGTGAATGGAATGCCCCTTATCACAGCGACAGCAGAGCCGAATACATCAGGGAAGGCATAATGTCCTGCGGCGCCATGCTGTATGGCCGTAAAACATACGAAATGCTGGCGCCTTACTGGTCCGCCCTTAAGAACAATGAAATGGGGGTAGCGGACAAATTGAACACCGCGCCCAAATACGTCGTCTCCTCCACGTTGAAAAAAGCAGACTGGGGGGATTCTACCATCATCCGGGAGAATATCGCCGGGGAGATCAAGAAATTAAAAGGATCTACCGGCGGGGACATCCTTATACAGGGCAGCGCCACCCTGGTGAAGTCCTTGCTGGAAGCCGGCTTGGTAGATGAGCTGAGATTGCTGGTACATCCTGTTATCATGGGAAGAGGCGAACGTTTCTTTCAGGATGGCATGCATGCCAGTCTACAGCTGACAGAGACCCGGACCTTGGACCTGGGCGTGATCGTACTGTACTACCAACTTAAAAAGAATTAGCCACCGCCAGGACAGACTGGTTGATTGCAGCATACAGCCCGGCTGAGACGTCATCATATCTTTTGTTGTCCTCCGGGGTGTCAAAAACCAGGTCGTTCCATGACCCCATACCCCCAAATACCCAGGCAGCGCCAGCCGCAAATAGCAGTTGCCTGGCAATAAGGGTATAATGTTTTTCCACCAGCAGGTCATGGTGATAGTAATCCCCGGCCGGATCGGTACTGTTCAAAATAGCACTTGCTTTTTTAAATACACCCGCCCAGCCGGACAACTGCCGGGCATCGGCAAACTCCGTGATGGCGATAAGACTTTGCTCCAGCAGGGAGCAGGTCTCACGGATGTCCTTCCGTGCATCCGTCACCGGCTGATCTTTGTCCGTCATAGCGTACGACACAGACCAGATCTTTCCCTCAGGGTCATCCTTTTTTGTCACTTCCCAGCGGTTGAACCAATAGTGTGAATAGCGTCCGTAAACCGTTTCGATCATCCAGGTCCCCCCACCACCGACCATACCCGCCAACATATGGTCCGGGGTCTGGTCTTTATTGCCCGTAGGCTGGTAGAACACCCTGATCTTTTTACAGCCACCCTTTTTCAGGAACCGGAACCATTCATTGGGATCATTTGCTACCGGCACCTCCTGGGGGGAAGAAGAAAAGATACGCTTCCTGAAGTTTTTAAAATCCACCCTGTTGCAATGCTGAAAAGTAGAGTGCGAAGGAAAAAAATCTTCGGTGAGCTCACCCGCCTGCAAAAAAGCATTGCCGTAAGAGGTCAGGGATATCACCTGTGCGAGAATACCGGTCATGGCGTGAAATTAAGGATTTTCCCGGACGAGCAATGCCACCAGTCCCTGTGCATACCATCTCGCCATATAATCGTTGGGATGCAGGGGATTGACCAGACAATCCTTTGCCTTTTTACGCCGATAGACAGCCTCGCTCACCGAATACATATCCAGGCACGCAATGCCCGGCGCTTCCATTTCCTGCAGCACCTTACGATACCCTGCCATATTGCCCGTATAAAAACCCTTGCTGCTATCCGAATCCAGCACATAGTCCGGATCAAACTGCATATTGGCCAGTAAAATAAACTCCGCCGCAGGATCATCGTCCCGAACCTTGCGGATGATGGCCGTCACCGAATCCCTGAACTCCCCGGGAGACATGCGCCAGAAGTCATTCATGCCAAAGTCGATCACCGTAAGATCGGGATGCAGCGGCGTTACATAATCCTTCGCATGCTCCGCACCCCAAGCTACGGTGGCGCCAGGCAGCCCTGCATTGTACAACGTCACCCTGCTGCCGCTAAAGCCCTTTGCCAAACCCCTGACAAAAAGATCCATATACGTCGGCATGTATGGCCGGACACTGTCGTAACCGCTGACATCCATGCCCCGGGTAATGCTCATCCCATAAGCGACAATGCTCACAGGACGGCCTGAACGCAGTCTCCCCAGCGTCCGGGACAGTAAAGGGCCTTTATACTGCGGTACCGGTCCTGCCCAGGTATCATGATGCGTATAGGTCACCGTCACCCATTGGGACTGCAGGTCGTACCAGGCAAGATCATGAACCCTGTCAAAGGAGCTGTCTGTCCTGAAACGCATGGACGAACCAGGCACACGCCAGATCTTTCGCCCCTCCATCCTGTAATCTTTCCGCAAGCCGTACGCCGTATCCAGACCAGAATTCGTCACTGAAAGGACCTTATCCGGCTTGTACAACAACTCTCCGCCGGCTGGCGAACGCCCATCCGTCCTCAACAATACGGTTTCGTTAAAGATGGTATCGCTGCGCCAGAAAGGACGCATATAACGTGCAAGATCACAAGCCGGGACAGGCTCGCCCCGGGCAGGGTCTTTTATCACATGTATCTCGCAGCCCGCAGCCCGAACCCCCGGAGAAGATTGCACTCCCACCGTAATCCGAACGGTACCCGGGGGTGTCTCGATATAATTCCCAGTACTCCCGCCGGAATCCGTCAGCGTGAACGGCACATCATACTGCAACAACAAATGACCCGTGCTGTCATAGCTCCGGAGAAAAGATATTCCTTCGCTGCCGGCAGCCCCTTTTAGCTGCATTTTATATTCTATGATCGATAGTGGACCCACTGCCAAACTCTTCACCACCGGATCATCGTCCGGATAGATCTCTATCTTCCCATCCCTTACCTGTAAAGGAAGCCAGCAATAACCGGAATGCTCCAGGTCCGTCTTGTTCCACCGGTCGGCCATAAAGAGGAATTTACCCTGTTCAGGCTGCAAAGGCAGCACATAGGTCCCCTGCGAATAAAAAGTGGTCGCTGAATCCGGCCCCTTACATGGATTACCTTGCGGAAGCCATTCACCCAGCATGCTGTCGGCTGTCGCACATAAGGCGGGATTGGGGTCCCAGCCGGTGCAAAGGGATGTAATAAGAAAATAACGCCCCCCGTATTTGAACACGGCCGGCGCCTCCCGTCGTCTGCCCGGCAGTATCTTTTTCCAAACACCGGCAGGAGCCAGGTAATCCGGTGAAAGCAGCGACACATGCATCGTGTTATTGTTCTCCGAAGTGTACACCAGGTAGGCTCTTTCATCATCGTCCTTGAACAGGGTCATATCACGGGACATTTCTCCGTCGGGACGCATGCTCCGGATATAACGGTAAGGCCCCTGCGGTTTGTCGCTGACAGCCACGCCCGCCCGGGCATAGCTGTAATCCTCCTTATCTATATGCATCCACATGACAAACTGCTTTGTAGCTGCATTGTATACCACTTTAGGACGCTCTATCACCCGGTTGATATACAGATCGCTGCCGGTGTCCTTCCGCTCGGGAGCCAGCGCCACCCCTTCATATTTCCAATGGACAAGATCGCGGCTGGAATAACAGGACACGCCGCCTGCATCCACCCGGTAGTCCTCCCAGTCCTGTCCGGGCACCAGATGAGTAGGCCCTTTTTTGATCTCTCCGTAGAGATACCAGACACCTTTATAAGAAAGAACTCCTGCACCATGCGCATTGATGGGGTTTCCGTCAGTGTCGAACTTCTGCCCGTCCCCGGTATCCTCCTCCAGCACCAGCAGGTCCCAGGGTTCCAGCGTGATCGTCGCACCCGATGCAACCTTTTCCCCCGTGAGTACATTCACCCCCCCGCCATATGGATACCGGAAGCTCCT
>DASZVM010000581.1:0-10319 GCA_035547295.1 Puia sp.
CGAAGGCCGGCCCAACATACTTTATCTCGCCTTTTGCCGGGATAACGGCCACCATCGTCCTTTCGCTGGGCCACCAGCCGACACCCGTAAAATATTGCATGGAAGTGCCCGTGTCGAGTACCAGGGCCTCGATCTTATTCTCCGTCATCAGCCGCTGGGCTTTCTGAATACGGGACAACCGCTCTTCCAAAGTGATAGGTTCCACGTCATCAGTCATGGGACGCAGGTCCTCCAGTCCTCTTTTTGTAAATGATGATAACCCATGGAGAAGCGCGGTACCCGCAGCCACGCTGCCTGCGGTCAAGCGGATAAAGGACCTTCGTTTAAGGCTCATGAGATGGTGGTTTGGCTAAAAGTACTACTTTTCGGCCAGCAATGCGGGCAGCCATCAGTCAGCTCTTAATTTCTCCACGGGGTTGGCCGTAGCCGCCTTGATAGCCTGAAAACTGATGGTGACGATGGTCAGCACGACGGCCATCACCGCTGCCATGATAAAGACTCCGGCGCCAATGCCGATGCGATATTCAAACTTCGCCAGCCAGCCGTGGAGAAAATAGAATGCCAGCGGCGATGCGATCACACAGCTGAGGATCACCAGCAAAAGGAAATCCTTCGAAAGCAATAGCCATACCTGCGACACGGAGGCGCCCAGCACTTTCCGGATCCCTATTTCTTTTGTCCGTCTTTCAGCGACATAGGCCGCCAGACCAAACAACCCCAGACAGGAGATAAAGATGGCCAGCCCCGCGAACAGACCGGAGAGCTTTCCTATCAGCACTTCCTGTTTCAGCTTGGCCGCATAATTCTCATCTTCGAATGTATATGTATATGGGAAGGAGGGGTTGTACTTATTAAAGATCGCCGTCAGCTGTGTCAGCGCATCCTGGTGAACTGCAAAACCACCAGTACCTTCCTGGGAAGACTGCCGGCCTTCCCGATCTGCATATTTCCTTTCAATACTTTTACGGGTTGAAAGGATGAAAGATAAAAGGCTGGTCTGCTGCCTGCGATCAGCGCCGTGACGGCGCCCCTGCCCTCCGTCAAAGCATTAAAAGGCGATAAGGTACCCCTACCTCCCTGGCCCTTTTTTCACTGCGGGCAGTCGTCAGATTGATAAAGTTGATGCACGCGATCAGCAGGACCAATACCCCGATGACCGTAAACATACGTACATATTCCAGAAAGCCCGCCGTATCCTCCGTATGCTCGATGTTCCTGACCTTGGGATACACCTTGCCGTAGTCCGCACCGGGTCTCAGCTTTACGAATATCTGGTAGCCGTTGCTGCCAAAAGACCCCGTCCTCGCCTCTCTTATTCCGGCATTCGTCTGGTCAAGATAGCTGAAAGGCACCAGGAAGGTGAAGCTAAAAGATGAATTGACCGGCAGGTCCTTCAATATACCCGTAACTTTCAGATCATGTTCATTGTCAAAACGCACCATTCTACCCACTGCATCCTCCCTGCCAAAAAGCGCCAGGGCCGTAGACTGTGTCAGCACGATGGAATAAGCGTCCTTCATCGCCATGGCAGCATTCCCTTTCAGCGAAGGGAACCGGAACATCTTCAGGAAGTCGCCGCCCACGATGCCGCCTGACACATATATTTTCTTATCCCCGGCCATAAGACCATGAGCGCCCATCCAGTCACTTTCAGCTACAGACTCGATGTCCGGAATTTCGCTGCGCAGCGTTTCCGCCAGCTTCAGCGACGTGGTCTGAAATGTCAGCGTATTGCCGTTGCTGTTAAAATTCCGCTGTACACGGTACAGGCGCTCATGATCAGGCAGGGACTTGTCAAAGGAATACTGATCATATACCCAGAGACCGATAAGGAGCGCCACGCCCATGCCAATGGCCAAGCCAAGGATGTTCAACGTGCTGTATCCCGGTGTCCGGACGATGTTCCGCCAGGCTGTCTTTAAATATGTCTTTAGCATGGGATATATGGAGCTAATAAAATGCCCTTTTTTCAAGCAAGTAAGAATCAACTGCTTACAATACAACCACTTCGTTCATTTGTCCGCTTACGATACACCGGCTGTCCTATCAGCACGCATCATAGGTCATGATGGGAATATGCTGCTCCTCCATCTTCACCTTTGCCCAGCGGCTCAATAGCTCGATGGCCGGCACCAGCTCCCTGCCCGTATCATCCAGGCTGTACTCCACCCTGGGAGGCACTTCCAGGTACACATGTCTTTTTATCAGCTGATCGGCCTCCAGCTCACGGAGCGCCTGTGTCAGCATTTTAGGGGTGATGTCCCGCAGGCGCCGTTTCAGCTGTCCATATCGCTTGGTGCCATGGAAAAGATGCCAGAGGATACGGGCCTTATACTTGCCGCCAATCCGCTGAAAAGCATAATCGACAGAACACTGCTCTGCCTGGCTCGCAGATTTTTCATTTTTTATTTCATTGGTTTTCATCATTAATATCTTTTTGGTATGTAGGTAACAAAATGGTGCATACTTGTCATAAAGATACGAAGTAGATAATTTTGATACCCGAAAATTGGAATACGTATGAAAGCAATAGCATTCGATAGCACCGGCGAACCGGAAAAAGTATTACAGGTCGTCGAAAAAGAAAAACCTTTTCCCGGGGCGGATGAGGTCCTGGTAAAAGTACTGGCAAGCCCCATCAATCCTGCCGATATATCCTTTATCCGGGGAACGTATCGTTTCCAACCGTCATTCCCCGGCGAGATAGCAGGCTTTGAAGGCGCCGGCATCGTGGAGAGCGCCGGTAAGAATACGGGTATTGACAAGGGGGCGTTAGTATCGTTCTTTTTCAAAAAAGCCTGGGCGGAATATGCCATCGTGCCCGTATCGGAGCTGACTGTATTTCCCAGGGACTTCCCTGTTGAAAAAGCCGCACAATTCAGTCTCAATCCTTTCACCGCCTGGGGTCTGCTGGAGGAAGCGCAACCCGCCCCGGGAGAATGGATGCTGCTGACGGGAGCCAATTCCACTGTATCACGCATCGTGGTCCAGTTGGCTCGCCCAAAAGGTGTACGCATCATCGCGCTTGTCAGGGACCTTACACAAGCCCCCGAATTGCATGCGCTCGGCGCAGAGCAGGTATTCAATATTGAAGACCCGCAGCTTTCCGATCACATCCGGCAACTGACGGACGGCAAAGGCTTCAACGTGGCGATGGATCCGATAGGAGGCGCCATCGGTACAAAGATCTTTGAGAACATCGCTCCTTTTGGAAGGTTCATCCTGTACGGATCGGTAAAAAAAGAACCCGCGCAATACTTCAACGCACAATTAGTATATAAGAACCTCACCGTAAAAGGATTCGGCATACGGGCCTTTCTGACCAGGCAGACAAAAGCTCAGCGGGACATGATGACCCGTGATCTGATAGAAGCCATCGGCAAGCCGGACTTTCAGTTGCCCGTGGCGCAGACCTGCACGTTTGACCGGTATAAAGAAGCATTAAAAGCCGACAGTCTCAGCAGCCGGCCTGGAAAGGTCTTATTGGCGCCTTCACCGGCGAATTCAAAATAAATCAAACATATGCAAGCAATCGTTTTTGACAAGTTGGGGCTTCCGACGGATGTCCTCGAGCTCCGTGATGTAAAGAAGCCGGCTCCTGCCAATGGGCAGGTGCTGGTAAAAATGCTCAATGCGCCCATTAACCAAGGCGATTTTCTTTTTATCCAGAACCTTTATCCCGAGCCGAAGAAGCCTTATTTACCGGGTCAGGTGGCAGGCAATTACGGCACAGGAGTCGTTATTGAAAGAGGTCCGGGCGCAAGTCTGACCGAAGGGACGCTGGTAGCCATCATCTATTACAACACCTGGGCGGAATATGCCGCCATTCCTGAAGAGTGGCTGATGCCTTTGCCTTCCGGCTTCCCTCCTGAAAAAGCTGCCCAGATGATGCCCATGATCACAGCCTGGGACGTCGTGGAAGGATCAAAAGCAAGATCCGGAGAGTGGGTGGCCGTCACGGCGGCCAATTCCGCCAACGCGCTAATGATCATGCAGCTGGCGGTACGTAAAGATATCCGGGTGATCGCCCTGGTGAGAAAGCTTCCCTCCGCCATTTTTTTACCCTTCCGGCTCCGGAAGAAAAGCAACGCTGGAAAAGATCGTCAGCATAGCTGCCGACCCCTCTTTTATAGCACCTGTCAGCGGACGATACAAACTGGACGAATACAAGACTGCCGTCAGGAACAGCTTTTCATCCACACCGGGAGGCTCCTCCGGCAAAGGGCTTTTTATCATTGGACAATAAAATATTATGAACAGAAGAACATTATTGAAGAACACGGAGCTATTGCCGGATGGGTGCCACGCCGGATTTTTCAAAAAGCAAATTCCCGGATCATACGGTGACGGCATCCGTGCGAGGATCGTCCCGGGACATACCCCTGGTCACACCAGAATGGGGCGTGGGTTTCGATACGGATTTCGAGCAGGCGGCACAGGCGCGTAAAAAGATATTAGGCGAGCTGACCGGGGGACGGCATCGTGTCTTCTCTTATCATTTGCCGTTGCCCGGACTTGGGCATGTGCGCAGCAGGGATAAGGGCTTTGAATGGGTCATGCAGGCGTTTGCAACGGTATAAAATAAATGGGGCGCCCATTTTAAGGCGCCCCTCATCCTGTCCTCATGTGTACTAGAAATTCCCTTTATCCACATCCCACCAAAGTCTCGTCCCTCCATTATCCTCCGGCTTGCTCAACAGCTGGATAGCCTTCTGCACCTCGGCATTATTCGTATTATACTCATTCTGCGAGAATGGCAGCCTCCTGATCTGGACGGTCGAGCTGATGGTCCCCCCGCTGTTGTTCTGCACCACAGGGAACAGCGCAGGATAACCCGTACGACGGAATTCGCTCCATGCCTCCTGCCCTTCGGGGAAATTGGCGATCCATTTCTGCGTGATGATACGCTGCAGCTTGACTTCATCACTGGCCGCATCCTCCCATTTGATAGTGATCTTCGAAGACAAAGCGGCATTGTTCGCTGCATTCAGCGGGTCCGTATAGTCGTCTGGTACGCTGGTAGCATCATTCACATACGTGGAGGACGTAACACCCCATTGCGCAAACGAAGTATTGATGCCCTGCTCATACAGCTGCTGCGCCGTACCACCCGCATTGTTCCATCCTCTCAAAGCCGCTTCCGCGCGGAGGAAATAGACTTCCGCGGCTGTCATCAACACGGGAGGGGTATGCAGGTTGAACGAAGGCACCGTGCCATCCTTGAAATTGATGGTGGAGTATTTGCCATAACTGAACAGCCCGACATTCGAGCCGATGCGAATGCCCTGGTATTTCCCTGCCGAAGCCGCATCGGTTGATCTGTCGAAATACTTGCCGATCCGCGGGTCATTATAACCTGTCATATAACATTGAATGGAAGCCCCGATACAGATATTGGCCCAGTTGATGGTGATGGCGGCCAGGGGATTGCTGTAGTTCCCGCTGGGAACCGTGACCCTGGGTATCTGCGCATTGTCCGTAATGACCCCGCCATTGGCAGGATCCATTGCCTTTTCAGCCTGGGCCCTCGCGGTGACGGCATCGACTTTCACCAGCCGCATGGCCAGCCGCAGCCTGAGCGAATTGGCAAAGCTTACCCAATTTTGCAGCTCTGTGCTCTTGTCGCCGCCGTATATGAGGTCCATCGGAGGGAACTCAAACGGTAAAGTGCCCACGCCCCCCGCAGCAATAAGGGTCTTCAATGCAGCGGTGGCTGTGTCCAGCTGAAGAAAAAAGAGATTATAGATATCCTGCTGGCTATCATACGGAGTACCTGTAGCACCGGCCGGCAAGGGTCCGGTCTTGCTGTATGGAGTAGGACCATAGATGTCGGTGAGGCGGCTTATAGCTTCCACCTGTATGATCCGGGCAATGCCCCATATGCCGGGGTAGTCCTTGTCGATACCCATGTTCCTGATCACGGCTACATACCGCATGATATCCAGGTAGCCCACCTTGAAAGGCTCCCCATTCCACCCACCCACCAGGGCGTAGTTCAGGTTATTGTTGCCGCTGTTGAAATTGATCTGGCTCATAAAATAGCCCGAATAGCAGTCGGCATTCAGGTTTTGCTGTAATTGATAGGAATTGGGGTCGCCTCCTCCAGAAAAATTATAGACACCCATGGCGATATGCTGATAGGCCGCGGACAAAGTGATGGCAGTGGCCAGGTTGCTGGTGTTGTATTCCTCGAATTTTTTGGTACAGCCGGTGGCCAGCAGCATAACGGCGGCCCCTGCCATTAAAGAACGAAAACTTATATATCGGTTGATTGAAAATTTCATGGCTGATTTTTTTTCGATTTTAGAAACCTGCGTTTACGGTGATCCCAAAGCTGCGGGTGGCAGGCGGCATAAAAATATCCACCCCGGTCATCCCGTTGCCGGAAGACATGGTGAGCTCAGGGTCGAATGGCGCCTTCTTGCTGAAATAAAGCAGGTTCCGTCCAATCAGGCTGACCCTGAGGTTCCTGATGACATTGCTTTTAAAAGGAATGTTATATCCCAGGGCAGCTTCCCGCAGCCTTACCACGGTAGCATCGTACATATATTCACCCGAGACACCGCTGCGTCCTCCGATGGTCGTATACCAGGTTTGCGCATCGACGGAAGTGACGGCTTTGCTATTCTGATCGATACCATTTACCGCAACACCGCCTGCCTTACGGGCAGCACCTGTCTCTGCGGAAACACCATAAGAATCCAGCAGCTGTTGTGTTACGGAAAGTACCTTACCGCCAAATTTACCGTCTATCAGGAAAGAGAGGACGAAGTTGCCGTAAGTAAAGTTGTTGCTCCATCCCATCTGCCATTTGGGGTTGGGGTTGCCCAGGTAAGAAGTATCGCTGGTCGTGGCCAGCGGCGTATGGGTCACCACGTTGTTTGCATCCGTAGTCGTGTTGATCAGGATATGACCCGACGCGTCACGCTGCAGTATCGTCCCATAGATATCCCCGATAGATCCGCCGACCCTGACCTGGGATACATAGTTGGCGCCGGAAGCACCGCTGATAACAGCCTGCTGTACACCGGGAGCCAGTTGCAGCACCCTGTTCCTGTTATAGGAATAATTGATCCCCGTGTTCCACCTGAACTTCCCGGTCCTCAGCACCTGGTAATTCAACATCAGCTCGACGCCCTGATTTTCGATATTCCCCGCTCTCAGAAAGCCATTGTCATAATAGCTTGCCTGGCCCAGCTGGATCTGTATGGTTTGATTATGGGTACGCGTATTGTAATAGGTGAGGTCCAGGCTAAGCCTGTCGTCCAGCAATCGCCATGCCGTACCTACCTCGAACGACTTTGTCCGCTCAGGTTGCAGGTCCGTAAAGGGTGATGTATTATTGAACACCGGGTTCCCGCCGGACCCGACAGTGAACAGGGCCGGATTGCTTTGATAGGCCAGGGGCGCATTGCCCACTTCGGCATAAGAGGCGCGAACCTTGGCAAAGGTGACTACTTCCGGCAAACGGACCAGCTGGCTCAATATCGCATTGGCACCGATGGACGGATAGAAGAATGACACACCTCCCCTGGTATTCGTCAGCGGGGAGGCCCAATCGTTACGCCCCGTGATATCCAGATACAACGCATCGTTGTATGCCAGGCTTACACTGCCGAACACAGACTGGAACTGAGTATGATTGGCGGCCTGGTCCGCAGACGTGCTGGGGTCGGTGATGGTATTCTGCAGCGTAAAGATATTGGGATAATACAGCCCCGTTCCCGGAGTGTTGCCCGAAGAGCCATAATAAAGACCTTCGTTCTTGTTATCCCGGATGCTCGTACCCGCCAGACCGGAGATCTTTAGCTTACCTATGGCAGGGACGTTGAAATTTGCGATCACATCCCCATACTTCTGCGTGTTGACGCCATTGGAATAATAATAATTCCCATTGGACTTCGAGACTATCTGCGAGGTAGTGGCATACAGCTTCTGGGAAAAAATATCGTTGATCCTGTCTATGCTGCCCCGTGCCTGGATATTCAGCCAGGGAGTAAATTCATACCTGACGCTGGCATTCAGCAATATCCTGTTGCGGTTCAGCGTATTCAGGTTCCTGTTGACTATCCACCAGGGGTTTTGCTGGATGTCATCGTTGAATTTGGGCGACCCGTCGGAATTGGGCGTCGTACCGATCCATTGCTGCTGCATCAATAACGTTTGCGGATTCAGCTTTTCAAAACCGGACTTGTAAGGCGAAATATCCACACCCCGGGGGAAGAGATAGAGGCCTGTCAGCGGGTTGTAATAAAATCCCGCCATGGGTGAGTTATCTATCTGCTGGGTGATGTAATTCGTATTCACATCCACCGTCAGCTTATTGTTCAGGAAATGACCTATCTCCCGGAAATTGAAGTTGTTCCTTCCCAACTTGTTGCCGGGCTCTACCCCTCTTGCCGTCGTATTGGCATAGGAAAAATAGCTTTGCGCAACGGACGAGCCCGCGGAGAGGCTGATGGCATTTGTGAAGTTATTCCCTGTCTGAAAGAATTTAGACAGGTTATCGCCTGCGGCTGTCGTATCATTTCCCCAGCTTTGTAACGAAGCGGCGGAAGAAGGTCCATATGTATCCTGGAACTTCGGTTTGTAGGCAACGTTATCAAAGGAAGAGCTGGAAGAGAAGTTGATCTGCGGCTTTCCCGCCTTACCGCTCTTGGTCGTCACCAGTATCACGCCGTTGGCGCCCTGGCTGCCGTATAAGGCGGCCGCGGATGCCCCTTTCAGCACGGATACGTTGTCGATGTCATCCGGGTTCAGGTTGGAGATCGGGTCTCCCCCATCATAGGCCGTGGTGCCTCCATAGGCCGTCGTGGGCTGATTGGTCGTAGAGTTGTTCACAGGCACCCCGTCTATCACGTACAATGCCTGGTTATTGCCCAACAGCGACTTGGAACCGCGCAATATCACTTTTGCAGAACCGCCGATGCCCGATCCATTCGAAGAGATGGTCAATCCGGCCACCTTGCCGCTGAGAGAATTCACGAGGTTGGTGTTCTTTACCCTGGAGAGCTCGCTGCCGTCCACCTGTTGCGTGGAATAGGTGACAGATTGCGCTGCACGTTTGACACCCAGCGCCGTAACCACCACCGCCTTGATCTCCTTGTCATCCGGCAGCAGCGTGACGTTTAACTCCGGCTGACCCGTATACTTTATCTCCTGCGTTACATAGCCGACAAAAGAAATGGACAGCACATCGCCCGGAGTGGCATCGATGGTAAAATTGCCGTTGTCATCGGTAGAGGTCCCTCTCGTACGCGCACCGCCATTCCTGATGACCACCGTGGCGCCTACAGCCGGCGCATTGCTCCCGATGAAGACCTTTCCCCGGATGGGCGTGAACACGATCTCCGCAGGCTTTGTCTCCCCTGTTCCGGAAGGCGATGCCGCCCTGTCTTTTATCACGATGTTCTTTCCAATGATCTCATAAGTGACGACCTGGTCTTTAAAACAGGCCTTTAAAGCATCTTCTATCGAAACATTCTTTACATCCACCGTGATCGGGGTGACTTTTTCAAGAATGCTTTGGTTGTAAAAGAATTGATAACCGCTCTGCCTCCTGATCTCCTTGAATACGACCTGAAGGCTTTTGTTCTTCACAGACAAAGTAATGTCCTGAGCAGTGCCGCCGGCGCTTACATGCAGGCAGGCTACGATGAACAAAATTGTCAACTTCATAATTAACAGCACTTTAAGGCTGACAGTTCGCTTTCTACACGGTAGCAGGGGCAAACCTTTGCCATTAGCAATCGAATGCATACATTTGGGTTGTTTGGTTTACAATAAGAATTCTACGTCAATTTTATTTTTATTGGACAGCCAGCATTATAGCCGAAAGTGTTGCAACCACTTTCGGTTTTTTAATGACCGTCCTTACGAGAACACGATCAGCTTTTTCCCTTCCAGCCTGAAACGTACCTTACTCGCCTGCAGGATCTTGAGCACATCCATCAGGGAAGATTGACGGGAAATGCCTCCATAGAACAGGTCGGCCGGCTTATCCCCCTCATAGACCACCTCTATGTCATACCATCTTTCCAGCTGACGCATAACGGTAGTGATATCCGCATTGTTAAAGCTAAAGGCCCCATTCTTCCAGGCCACGGCATCGTCCACATCGATGTCCCTGAGGACCTTGATGCTGCCATCCTTTTCCACCCGGGATTGCTGGTTGGGGGAAAGCCGGACGCGATCGTTGATGCTCACCGAGCCTTCCAGCAGCGTAGTCCTGACCATCGGCTCATTGTCATACGCATTGATGTTGAAGCTGGTTCCCAGCACCTGGACATTCGTATTGCCCGAGGTTACATAGAATGGTT
>DASZVM010000582.1:0-2413 GCA_035547295.1 Puia sp.
AGTGAAGTTCTCCGTCTTCTTACAAGCTCCGAAAAACGCCAGCGCCGCCAGGCACCAGGCAAACAATGATCGAAAATATATACGTGACATGGCAAGTATTTTAGCTGTTATAGTTTTTCACCCGGTCCTTTCTCAATAGCCGGGGTTTTGTGTCAGATGCGGGTTGGCATCCCGCTCCACCTGCGGGATCGGCATAAGCAGATTTTTCGTGGTGACATTGGTCTTCCCGATGGAATGGAGGAAATCCAGCCCATACTGCCCACTCCCCACCCTGATCATATCGAACCACCGCTGACCTTCGAAAGCCAGCTCCATCCGCCGCTCATGCAGGACGGTATCCCGGAATGCCGCCTGCGACAATCCGCTCTGTACATCCGGAAGGGACGCCCTCTCCCGGACCTGGTTCAACGGTCCTCTCGCATCCTCGGTCTTACCCGTCTCATTCAACGCTTCCGCTTCCATCAGCAAAACGTCCGCATACCGCAGGACAGGGAAATCCTCCGCGCTGGTGTTGTATTGCGCCGATACCGAGGTCGGCACAAGGAATTTCCGGACATTATAGCCTGTGGTGGAAAAGCTGCCGGAATATACATTGCCGTTAAAATCCGGGCAGCCTTCATACAATATGGTAAGGTCCTTGCGCGCATCCCCCGGCTCATAGCTGTCCACAAACTCCTGCGTAGGCTGGTTCCAGCCATAAGCGCCTCCCACAAACGTCGTATTCCTGGGACCCATAAAGGGACTCGTCCAGGAAGCCTGGTTCAGATCGTCAAAGAAATTATACGTGGTAGCCCCGCTGTATTGCACCTCGAAAAGGGATTCAGAGGAATTCTTATGAGCGGGGTCGAAATTGTCGGCATAGTTCGTATTCAGGGTATAACCCAGGGAAGTCACCTGCTGACAGAGAGGGATCACGTCCCCATACCTGCCGAGGGTAAGATAGACCTTGGCCAGCATCCCCACGGCAGCTCCTTTCGAAGCCCTGCCCACATCCGCCCCGCTGTAATCCGCCCTGGAAGGTAATAACCCGATAGCATCCTGCAGGTCCGCAATGATCTGATCATACACCTTCGACCGTGCAGTACGGGCAGGATACAGATCATCCGACGGCGTTTGCGGCTGGGTGATCAGCGGCACATCCCCGAAATACTGCACAAGGATAAAATAATAATGGGCCCGGAGGAATTTCGCCTCACCCACGATCCGGTTTTTCAATACAGTGTCGATGTCCATCCCCGGCACATGCTGAATGACGAGGTTGCAGTAAAGTATGCCGGGATAAGGCCCCCGGTAAAGGTCCAGCACACCGGCATTGGATGGGTCCGTGGTAAAATTGGCCTCCTGCACGGTCTCGATCCCATCCGTTCCCCCACCCGCACCAACGACGCTGTTACCGGCAAAAATATCCGAGGTCCACATCCGGAGGTTGTACAGTTTGGGCCGCTGCAACGGCTGATAGGCAGCATTGACAGCATTGATGGCATCCACTTTCGTCCGGAAAAAATTATCCGGATTGATGGTATCCAAAGGGACTTTGTCAAGATATTTCTTGCAGCCCGCGACAGACAGCAAACAGAAAATGAACAGAATAAATTGATATTTCATGATGACGAAGCTTAAAGGTTAATATTGATGCCCGCGCTAATAGTCCGGGTAACGGGGTACACGCTGTAGTCTACGCCGTTCACACCCACTTCCGGGTCAAATCCGCTGTAATGCGTTAAAGTAAAAACATTCTGACAGGCCCCATACACACGCAGGGAGGGAATGCCGATCCGTTTTGTCAGCCGGGAAGGGAAGGTATACCCCAGCGTTATATTCTTCAGCCGCAGGTAAGAGCCGCTCTCCACATACCGGTTGGAAACCCTTGTATTCTGGTTGGGGTCGCCATAGACGGCCCGGGGCATATACTGACTCGTGCCGGCGCCACGCCATCTATCCAGGACCCGCACAGTCTGGTTCTCCGCGATGGACATGCTCTCCTGGTTGATATTGTTGGCATTGAAGATCTTGTTCCCATATACGCCCTGGAAAAAGATGTTCAGATCAAAACCCTTGTAGGCAAAGCTGTTGCCCATTGAATAGATGATGCGGGGGCTGGGGTCCCCGATATAGGTCCTGTCCTTGTCATTGATCACGCCGTCGCTGTTCAGGTCAGCAAACCTTATATCGCCGGGACTGGTACTATTGTACGGAGCCGTTCCCGGCTGTTGCAGCGCGTGACCATCCACATCCTTCTGCTCCTGGAAGATACCATTCGTAACATAGCCATAGAACTCCCCCGCGGGATGACCCGTCTGATGGATCCCGAACTTTGCGTTCAGCCCGTAATCATCCACATACAAGGGGGTGCTGTCATTAAGGGACTTGATGATATTCTGGTTGAACGAAACATTCATATCCGTATTCCAGG
>DASZVM010000583.1:0-6358 GCA_035547295.1 Puia sp.
GTTCGTATGTATTCCGGCTGACCGTAACGGATGACAAGGGCGCCTCCGGCACGGCTGATGTGACAGTGACCGTAAACCCCGCGACTACACCACCCCCCGCGACCGGCGGACCCCTGGTGGTAACAAAGGTAGGATGTACGGAGTACAAGGCCGCCTGGCTGTATTCGGATGGCGTGGCACGGAGCTTTGTCTATAATACGACCTCGGGTCATGTTGAATTCATGCCATTCCTTATCAATGGCCGCAAGGCGGTGGATATATCCGCGGGCTTCAATGTCATCACTCTTCTCGACGATCAGGGATATGTATGGTTGAACGACAAGGGAACGTATACGGCTACCCGTTGGGATAAGGATGCCGCCGGCAACCCTTTCGACGGTAACGTTTCCATCTACGGATACTTCTTTACTTACCTGTCCATTCGTAACGACGGCTCCATCTGGTACTGGGGCGGTGATGACTATAAATTCTATGGCGGAACGACCCTCGCTGCGCCCGTAAAGCTGCATACGCCTCCCGGAGTGAAGTTCACCAAGCTCTCCACGGGTAATGCCCTGCTGGCCTTGTCCACCACGGGGGATGTATACTACTGGGATAAGGGTGACAGCAACTATATAAAGGTCCCCCTGCCCAGACCGGCTTCGGATATCGCCGCCAGCCATATGGGTTATTATGTTGCGGTGGTCCCGGATGATATCAATGTCAGCAAGGACGGATGGCCGTATGCCTGGGGTCCCGAGAGCAAATACTGGGGCAGCCAGACACCTGCGGCGCCTACGGCACCCGTGTCCATCAAGGCCCTGTGGAATATGCCTTATCCCATCAGGGAGATCAACGCCAACCAGAATACCCTTCACTGGATCGACAGCCAGGGAGATATGTATGGAATGGGTGATAACGCGAATGGAGAGGTGGGCAACGGCGAAGAGATCGTGAACCATGCCGAGCAATATGCGACGCCGTATGCATGGAACTGGGGCAAGTACGGGATGATGGTCATGTCTCCTGTCAAGATATTGCCCGGTACGAAGTGGAAGCATCTGTTCACCGGCAACGCGTACGTATTCTATAATTATGCAAATGATGTCAACGACTCCTTATATTTCTGGGGCCGTAACAAGAGCTTTGTGGGTGGCGATGGCGTGGTCAACAACCAGGAAGGTACGTGGCCGAATGCGCTGGATGTGCTGAAGCCTACCAAGCGGACGCCGCTGGCGATCACGCCCCTGATGACGACGGCCTATGACTTTACGCCGTATACGCTTAAGACGCCGGCAAAGCAGACCATTATCACCACCAGCACAGTGCTATCGGCCACCGCTACGGCAAGTGTGCTGAAAGCTGCCGGTAAGCCGAACTACGGGTATACGATCGTAAAATACCAGTGGGCGCAGATAAGCGGTCCGAATACGGCCACCATTACCTCACCGAATGTGCTGAGCACTACGGCGACGGGGCTGACCACCGGTACATATATCTTCTCTATTCAAACGACGGATAATAACACGGGCACCATTACCGCCTATGACACCATTGTTGTCAACAATGTCGGAACAGGTGTACCTGTGGCGGATGCAGGCCCGGATCAGACCATCACGCTGCCCGGCGCCCTGACCCTGACGGGATCAGGCCAGGAGAACGGTGGATCTATCGTGGGTTATAAATGGACACAGATCTCAGGGCCCAATACCAGTACCATTACCAATTCGACCTCAGCTTCTACGGGTGTCACCGGTCTGATGGCGGGCAGCTATACTTTCCAATTGACCGTGACCGACAATTCGGGCAAGACGGCAACAGATGCAGTGACCATCACCGTGAATCCGGCTGTAGTGCCTGGTCCTCCTTCCGCCAATGCAGGTTCGGATCAGACCATTACCCTGCCTACGAGCAGCGTGACGCTGACGGGCAGCGGCAGCGAGACCAACGGTACGATAGTGGGTTATAAATGGGTGCAGGTAAGCGGTCCGAATACGGCCACCATTTCCAGTGCAACGTCCGCCTCTACGGGTGTCAGTGGTATGGCGGCAGGCAACTATGTGTTCGAGCTGACCGTCACCGATAATTCGGGCAAGACGGCGACAGATGCAGTGACCATCACTGTGAAGCCGGCCGTCCCCGGCCCGCTGGTAGTGGATGCAGGTCAGAACCAGGGGATCACGGCACCCGCCAGCACGGTAACGCTGACAGGTACGGCCTCTGAGACCAATGGTACCATCACCGCGTACAAGTGGATACAGATCAGCGGTCCGAACACGGCCACCATCGCGAGCGATGCACAGGCGTCGACAGGCGTCAGCGGTCTGATAGAAGGTTCATATACCTTCCAGCTGACGGCCACCGATAATTCGAATAACACGGCTTCAGATATTGTAAAGATCACCGTCAGTCCCGCAGGCGTCAATCAGCCGCCTGTAGCGGTGCCCGGACCCGATCTGAACATTTCTCCGGCGGCGGCAGTACCGCTGGATGGCTCGGCCTCCTATGACCCGGATGGCACCATTGTGAAATATCAGTGGCTGCAGATCTCCGGTGCGGGTGGGGTTACCATCACGGGCAGTAATACAGCTACGCCTACCTTATATGGTCTGGAACAGGGTACGTATGTATTCCAGCTGACCGTGACGGATAACGGCGGGGCTACGGATACGAAGACAGTGACCATCACCGTGTCAAACGGTGTGAACCAGCTGCCTGTGGCGGATGCAGGACGGGATACGACCCTTATATACCCTGGTCAGGCTTCCACCCTGCTGGATGGCAGAGGCTCTTCCGACCCTGACGGCACGATAGTAACCTATAGCTGGCAGCAGTTGTCAGGTCCTTCCAGCGCCGTGATCGAAAATGCATCCGGCAGCTATACGGGTGTCAGCGGTCTGGTGACGGGTGATTATACTTTCCAGCTGACTGTCACGGATGATAAGAATGCCAAGGCCACGGCCACCGTGCGGGTGCATGTTTTAAGCGATCTGCGGCACACCGGGTATGTAAGCATCTATCCCAATCCCGTGCCCATGGATCAGCCCATGACCGTGGAAGGTAATACCGACAGCGCGAGCGTCATGAAGTTCACCATCTACGATGTACAGGGAAGAATATTGAGACAGACCGTGTACAGCAGCCAGTCTTCCATGTTCAGGACCTCAGTGCAGACAGCAGGCCTGGGTAAGGGCTTCTATGTACTGACTGTGGAATTCAACGGTGGAGGCAAGCCGCAGGCACATAAGTTCATCATCGACTAAGCCAATCGGAGTTCATGGTTTAATACACAAAAAACCCGCCTTATGGTGGGTTTTTTATTATCTTGGAGGCTATGAAACTCCTGCAAATCCTATTTGTATTCGCATGCCTATCATCCGTACAGGCATTCTCGCAGCAATTGAACCTTTCCATCGGACCTTCTTTTCCCGTTGGTGCGTTTGCCAGCAAGGACGGGAATGACCCTGCTTCCGGGCTGGCGAAGATGGGCTGGATGGCGGATATCTCGTATTCGCATGGTCTGCGTAAGAGTCCTCATTTCGGTGTGACGGCCATCCTTCGCGGCCGGCTGAACAGCATCGACAAGGAGGGGATGATGGCGCCTTTTACGGAGTCTTACCCGGGTTATCAGTGGAGCGCTTCGAACAGCAGCTGGAAGACGGCAGCTCTGATGGGCGGGGCCTATTATACGACAGCCATCAGCGGGAAGTGGTCTTTTACGGGGACCCTGGCCGTCGGGGTTGCGGAGGCCTGGCTGCCCGAGATCAACCTCATGGCGATAGTGGATTCTACCGGCCAGGGCGGGGATGCCAACCTCCTGCTGGTGAACAATAAGCAGGCACATGCCACCACGTTTACGATGATGGCCAAAGCCGGTGTTCTTTATAAGCTGACGGAAAAGCTCTCGCTCACGGCCAGTGTGGATTACTGGTTCCTCAAGCCGGACTTTGTTTTAACGCAGTCCGTTGCATTTGGAAGACACATGATGATCCCCGGCATGTATCAGCTGAGCAATGCTGCATCCATCAGCACTTATTCCGTGAGGGCGCCTTACAGCCAGCAAATGAACAGCTTCAACCTTCTCGTGGGAGTATCGATGCATCTATAGGAGATCGTTCAGCACTTTATACAGCTCTGCCATGCTGTTGTCCCAGGTATGGCTGCGTGCAAAAGCGATCCTACGGGCCTGCTGCGCGGGACTGTCTTCCCGCAACGCCTGTTCGATAAGCGCTGTATACCCGTCCGGCGCATCAGCCAGATAGGTATAGTCCTCAAACAGCTTCATCGTACGGGTGCGCGTGGCCACTACCGGCTTGCCCAGGGCAAGATATTCGTCGATCTTCAAAGGATAGTTGCCTTTTGTGATCTGGTTGTTGAACTGGGGGTTGATACAAACGTCGAAATGAGCTACGAAGTCCGGCAGCTGTTGCAGCGGTCTTCTTCCAATAAAGTGGATATTGGGCAGCTTGTGCAGCCCACTTGCCTTGAAGAAATCGTCCTCCGGGCCTACCAGGACAATGTTCCATTCTGGTCTTTCCGTGGCTATGCCCGCGAGGATACTGTCGTCCAGCCTGGCCGAATCGATGGCGCCTACATACCCGATGATGGGGGAGGAGAGATGGGCTAATTCTTCCGGCTTCGGGTGACTGACGTCCGTATTGAACAGCTCGAAATTGCAGCCCTGGCCGATGTAATAGCTCCGGGGGTTGTGTGTCGAGCAGTATTCCGCATAATAGATGGAGTTGGCCACTGCGGCATCCGCTTTTTTTATCAGCTGAGGCTCCAGGACAGAGACATGTTTTTTCCAGTAATCATAGCCCTGGAGGAAATCCCTGCAATAATAGACATACAGGGAGGGCTGCAGCAGCTCTTTCAGATAAAAGCCGTTGTAAATATCGTTATCGTTGAACAGGATGATATCCTTAAAGCCGAGGGTCCGTATGGCATGACGGATATTCCGGGCAAACCGCCGGTTGTTGAAATAATTGATCGCTTTGAAGACCTTGGTGGAAGGCAGGCCATTGATGGATTCCACTACGGAAGTGGGATAGAATTCCCACATATTCTCTCCGATGGGCCGTATGGTCTCTCCCTTGCCTTTGATGACCTCGCAGTGTTTTAGGATGCCCGGGTTCTTATTGCTGCTGAGAAAGGTCTTACGGTTCACAGGCAGGTTCACATACAGTACCCTGTTATGTCTGGCAAAGTACGTGGCAATGTTCTTACAGTTGCTGCCGATGTCGTAATACCAGGGCTGGAGCCCAATGACTACAATATCTCTGTCTCGCATTAGTTCTTCAGTTTGCCGAGTCCGCCCAGCAGGATGGGAGGAGTGACCAGTTTGATCGCGGTTTTCAGGCTTGTTTTGAATTTCGAAGCCTTGTCCTCGGGTCTGTGTCTGAAAATAGTATTGTGGTCCTCGATGCCCTTGATGATCTCAGAATCCGGGCGGCCGTTGGTGTAGTAATAAAGGGCCAGGGATTTACGGGTCCTGTCGGGAGGGCAGGTGAGGGGATTGGGGTGTCCGTGATAGGAATTGCTGGTGGTAGAGAACATCGCCATCCTGTTGAACAGGGGCAGTATCTTTTTCCGGCAGCCTTTCATCTCCGTATCCCAGAGCTCGAAATGGCCTCCGTATTCTTCGTGCCAGTCCTCGTTCATATAGACCAGGACGTTCAGACGGCGGTCCAGCTTCGTATTGGGGTGTTTGTTAAAGTCGGCGTGGATCTTCAGCATGCCTCCCGGCTGGATCTGGTGACAGCCGCCTCCGTCAAAGAAGGGGTCGGGGATGAGGTTTTCGATGCCTGTCAGCTCCGACAGGAATTCCAGGAAGGGTTGAGAATTCAGGAAGTGCATGAATTCCAACGTTTTAGGGCCAAAACGATATTCGCCTTTGGAAGCCAGCTTTACCTGGTTGGCATCATTGAACTTCAGGTCCGAGCCCTTGGTGAGATCAGGGAACTCGACCAGGACCTCTTTTAATTTTTCCGGTATGAAAAAGTCGTCAAAATAGATGTTGGGAAAGGGGTCGGCGCCGACGTAGTCCTCCTTTTTCGATCTTGCAAAAGCTTTCAGCTCTTCCACGGATTTGTTGATGAACTCCATAATGAAATATATTAAAGATTACACTAAAAGGGTAACGATATTGGAGGGGCAAATTATCGTAGATATAGGGGATTTTTCGTGTGTAAAAATATAAAGAAAGCCAGGATTTTAAAAGCTTTCCGGGTTAAAAATAATTTGGTGATGCCGTTAGAACGATGTAATTTCACCAAACACCCCTATTCTGACCGTTTTGGTCATTTTTTCCATCTTTTCTTTCTGTTTCGAATTCTCCAATCCTGCTAAAAGTTGTATGTCCGGAGCTTTGGCTTCGGGA
>DASZVM010000584.1:0-4519 GCA_035547295.1 Puia sp.
ATCCCGGCCAGCAGGGTCAGTGCAAACAGGCCGCCTATATGCAGCGGTTTGAACAGGTCCACCTCCAGCTTCTTATCCACCAGGTTATTGAACGATGCTATAAAGATGAACATCAGCAATATCGCCAGCAGGGCAGATATGAAAGACATAAATATCGATTCGCCAACGAACTGTCCTATAAGCCTGAACTTACCGGCGCCCATGACTTTTCTGACGCCCACTTCACGGGCCCGTTTTTCAGACCGGGCAGTCGACAGGTTCATAAAGTTGATGCAGGCGATCACGAGGATGATCCATGCTATGGTGCTGAACAGATCCACATATTTCTTACGGCCGCTGACCTCCTTGCCATTGTCAAAGCTGTCATACAGACGCCAGCGGCTCATGGGGTACACGGACATTTTTGCGATGGTCCCATCCTGTTTGGTCTGTACATACCCATACAGTTTTTTATTGATGGCACCGGCGTCTGCATTTGGCTCCAGCTCCGCATAGGTCCTTATCCCGTTGCTGCCCCAGCCTTTTAGCCATGTATTCTGGTTCTCATAGGCTTTGAATGGCGCCAGCCATTCAAAGTCGAAAGATACATTTTCGGGCAGCTTTTTTATGACCCCGGTTATAGTGAAGTTGTCCTTATTGTTGGCCTTTAGTGTTTTACCGATAACATCCGTGGTATTAAAAAAAGTACGGGCCATTTTCTCGGTGATCACCATGGAATATAGCTGTGTAAAAGCGCTCCCGGCATTGCCTTTTACAAACTCCAGGGGGAACATGGCAAGAAACGCAGGATCGACATAATTACCCTGCTGGTAGATCTTTTTTTCGCCCAGGGTAAAAAGCACCCGTTCGTCAAAGGTACTGCGGGCTGTTTGCTTCAGACCCGGGATGTCAGCCTTCATGCCTTGCGCCAGGGGGCCGGGCGTAGCATCAAACGTAAAAGTGGTACCGTCATACGTCTGCCTGTCCTTTACCTTGTACAGGTTCCGGATATTTGTAAAGTAGTGGTTATAGGTAACCTCGTCTTCCACCCATAAAAAGATAAAGGCTGCGCAGGTTATGCCTACCGCCAGCCCGAATATGTTTAAAAAAGCATAGCCCCGGCTTTTCCAAAGGCTTCTGTATGCAGTCAGCAGATAATTTTTCAGCATGTGGTAGTGTTTACGGGATAAAATATGATCTCTCCGGACCTCCAATAAAATGCCATTGTTTTATACCCTGTTAATCAATCTGTTAGAGTATGTTTTTAAAACAAGATGTACGTATTTGATACAGTTTTTGTCCATTATTGAACCGGGAGAATGGGATACAATATGTGCAAGGAGTTCAATGAAGAGGGCGGCGGGCTAAGAAAGCCGTCATGGTCTTAAATTCCTTATATCGCTGGGCAAATAGCCAAAATGCCTTTTGAATGCGGCGGTGAAATGGGTAGGATTCTTATATCCGACTTCCGCGGCGATGTCGGCGATGGACAATTGTCCTTCCAACAGGCGTCGCTTTGCCAGGGTCATCCGCTCCTCCAGCAGATAGCCGAATACGGTGGTCCCAAAAAGGTCGCGAAATCCTTTTTTCAGCTTAAAATCGTTCAGTCCCGTCAGTCTGGCCAGTTGCATCAGCGAGCAGGGTTCGTTCATCCGCTGCAGGATGATCTCCCGCGCATAGTGCAGTTTGTCCACATCCTCCTTTCTCACATCCATCCCATCCCTTGTCACGGATTGTCTTGCCTGACCGACCACCAGCGCTACCAGCTCAAGGACCTTTGATTCCACATATATCTTTTTCATCATGCCCTCCAGGGGACAATAAAGGATATCATTAAGCGCCTGGCGCATCACGGGAGTCGTGGGCAGGCCATCCGCCAATGTCGCCGGCACGCCTGCCTGCAGGTCCTTCCCGAATTCACCCAGCACTGTCAGATCATTATTAAAAAGACGGGAAAAATAATCCAGCGAGAATTCGATGCCTACTTCCATCTTTTTTTGATGAAGAGGGATAAAGCTCAACTCACCCTTTAGTTCAGGGATATACAGCAAACTATGGCTGCCCGCGCTGATGGAGATATCGCTGTGACGGGAAGCACTGCCTCTAAATCGTTTTTCTCCTTCCAGCTCAAAGTGCAGCTCCAGGTGAGGTCCGTCCTGTTCGACCTGTACTTCCAGGGTATCCCGCTGTGACAGCCGGGTGTAATCGATGGAAAAACCGTTTGCGTCCATCTGTCCGAATACGCCTTTGGTGTCCTTATGCCGGAACCGGTGGCTGAAATCCATCTCCATCTCCACAAAACCTGCGGGAGCAGCATAATCTTCCGCTATCTCTGTCTCAGCTATAATCTGTGAAAAATCCTTTGTCCAATACTTTCTTGTCATAAAAATCCGGCTTGCGTCATTTTGAATCCGCGGCACGCTGTCGTTACATTCCGGGGCAAGATAATTTTGCCGCCGGTCCGATGTTTTTAAAGGTACTCGATCTTTCGACATCTGAGCGCCTTACGATCCGTTTTCCGGATTGTATAAATCTATTTACCAATTTCGAAAATGCCCCGGCCGGAATGAAACAGTTTTACAGGCTCTTATCTATCTCACTAATATTCTTAATCCTTGCTCCGGCAGCGACAGAAGCACAGGAGTCATCCGGATCAGGCATTATGCTGCGAGGGATGGTGCTGAACGCCAAAAGCCAGCCTGTTCCCAACGCCACCATTCAGCTATCTCCTCATGAAAGGTCGGTGATATCGGACTCCCTGGGAAGATTCAGTGTCGTTATACCCCGGGTGGGAAGGTACAGCATCCGGATCACCTGTGTAGGTTATCAGCGTCTGGCGGCTACCCTGATGGTGGAAAAGGGGTTGTCCCCCCAGACATGGGTATTGGCGGAAGATCGTACGGAGCTGGCCGCGGCCCGGGTTACTGCCATCGGCGGGGCGGAGAAGCTTAAAACCCAACCCATCAAAGCGCAGGTGATCAGCACTGCCGTCAGCAGGGACCAACCCACTACCCTCATCGAGCTGATGAATCGTTCAGCAGGTGTCCGTATCCGGCAGAGCGGCGGGCTGGGGTCCAACAGCAACCTGTTATTAAACGGATTTCAGAACCGATCCATAAAGTACTTTAAAGACGGCATTCCCCTGGATTATCTTGGAGCGGGGTTCGATATCTCGCTGGTGCCCGTGAATATGCTGGATCATGTGGAGGTCTACAAAGGGGTCCTGCCCACTTACCTGGGTGCAGATGCGTTGGGCGGGGCGGTCAACCTCGTTACCAGGAGCAACCCGAAAAGCTTTGCAACGGTGTCCTATGAGGCCGGCTCGTTCCAAACCCACCGGGTATCCCTGAACGCAGCCTACAGGAGCAAGGACGACAAATTTATTGCGGGGGTCAACGGTTTCTTTAATTATTCAGATAATAATTATGGCATCGATGTGTCTGTCCCCGACTCGTCCACCGGTGTCAGCAAGAACCTGCACGTGCGGGCCTTTCATAACAAGTTCGTCAATTATTATATAGAGGCCTTTGCGGGGATCACCCACAGGAAATGGGCCGATGAGCTGCGGTTGACCCTTACCCAATTCTCCATCGACAGGCAATTCCAGTTCGGGTCCACCATGGATGTGCCTTTTGGCTCGGCCCATGGCATACAACGCTCCCTTGTCCCCTCTCTTCTGTATAAGAAAGGCTTTTTCGATCATAAGCTGGATATCAGTCAGTTCTTTGTAGTCAATACGCTGAATGTAAAAATGGTCGATACGCTCCATGGGCATTATGACTGGCTGGGGAAGTATACGCCTAATCCCATGCAGACAGGCGAGCTTTCCACGGGAGGGTCTTTGTCGGACATCGACTATACGTATCTCACGTCCCGTACCAATATCAACTATAAGCTGTCCGGTACGCAGTCTCTCAGTCTGAACGGTGTGGTCACCAGTTATACCAGAAAAGGCAGCGACCCCTACGGCCACCGGTTCTCCGATGGCGTGGATGTATTGACGGTACCAGCTAAATACAATAAGATGGTGCTTGCGCTGGGGTTGTCCTCGGAAGTGATAAAAGGCAGGCTGCAAAATAATCTCATCGGAAAGTATTTCCACTATTCGACGAATGCCAGCGACGGTGATTACCAGGGTAACAAGGTGCATACCAGCAACAGCAATACCAACTGGGGTCTGGCCGATGGCATCAAATATGTATTGAACGACCGGTCATTTCTTACCTTGTCCGCGGAAACCTCTTTACGACTGCCCGAACAGGACGAGCTTTTTGGGGACGGCAACCTGAAGCTTTCCAATTTTTCATTAAAGCCCGAGCGAAGCACCAATATCAACCTGGGCTATAACCTTTCGTCCCCACAGAAATATTCCCTCGAGGTCAATGCCTTTTACAGGTACACAAAAGACCTGATCCTGCTGATGCCTATCAATTTTATCTATGCCCAAAGCCAGAACGTAGACAAGGTAAAAGGAATGGGGCTCAATGCGGACGGCAATTACTTCGTCCTTCCCTGGCTGAATGTGAACGCCAATTTTACT